>JAZSJR010000046.1:0-9676 GCA_045534415.1 Clostridia bacterium | reverse complement strand
CATCCACGCCTGTGGCTGTCAGAATTTCTTCCCGGGTCGTGCCGCTTGAACCATTTGCCGCCATTAAAAGTGCCATTTTAATAGACAAAGGCGAAAACATATAGTTCTTATCCTCGGGCATCTTTGCATTCATATTGTCTGCAAAGGTATCTGACGAATCATTCGTGCCTGAAATAGCACTGTGCATCCGCACCAGAGTTGCCACCGCCTGTTCTGCGGTATAAGCACCCTTCGGGCTGAACTGATGATTCCCAACACCCTGCATAATGCCCATATTACATACATTCTGCACTGCGTTCTTTGCCCAATCGGCAATCTCGGATTCATCTTCAAACATATAAAACAGTTCTGTATGCACAAGACCTGCAAAGTCGCCTATTCTGCCTAAAATGGTTGCCGCTTCTTCCCGGGTTAGCACGGCTTTTGGGGCAAAAACACTCTCGCCCCTGCCTTGTATGATACCTGCCCCAACCAAAGCCAAAACCTTTTCATTGTGGGTGTCAGTAAAGGTGTCTGCCAGTGACGGCACCCATTCTACTGCTTGAGCTTTATCCAACATGTTATATGCAAGTTCACAAAATTGTTCACGATTAATATTATTTGTCCACAGCAAGGCTGCACCATCAGTTATGCCAAGCTCTTTTCCTTGCTCTACATATTCCTTAGCCCAGGATGAAAGCAGCGGTTCAAACTCAGTTTCAACCGTTTCACCTGTTTCAAGATTTGCCACATAGTAATAAGTGCCGGCTTCGTGCAATACCATAACTTCACCATCGGCAATACTGCCTTCACTTCTTTCATTAAAAGAAACCGAAAAAGTTAAAACTTTTCCATCTTCTGATAACGTGATATTCTCGTGTTCCGGCGTATGCCATAAATCTGCACGGCGAACCGATGCTGATAAGCCTATATTACTGCCATCTTCTTTGATTAGAATCAGATGTGGACTTTTTCCACCATGAGGCGTGCCAACCGGCCAAAAATATAAAACTGTACCATAATCTGTAGGGATAATTGTTTCAACATGATATGTATTTGAATCTGTATATGCAGATATTGCTGCCTGCATCTCTACTGTGTCACCCGTCGCCATGGCTTTGTCTATATTAAACCCCGGAACAAGCACAGCCAAAGCAGCATAGAGCATAATCATCCATAATACCAAAAGTCGCTGTTTTGCAGTTTTCATACTCAAACATCTCCTTTCAAAGAGCAACAGTTCATTTTCCTCCAGTGTAATTTCATTCTAGCATATCGTTTTGTAAAATGCAAGAAAAAAGGTCTGCTGTAAAACAAGCACATTTTACGGCAGACCTTTTGCAAATACTATTCGCCTGTTACAATCACGCTGACGGGACATCCCTCGGCGCATTCTTCTGTTACTGCCTCCTGACTTTCCTCCGGCTGAGAATAAACCTCCGCCGTACCGTCATCTTTCATTCTGAACACCTCCGGACAGGTGCCTGCGCACAAGCCACAACCAATACAACCCTCAACAATTGTCACGTTCATAAACTTCTCTCCTCTTTAATAGAATATCCTTATTTTTCCGTTTTATCTTATTTTTATGCAATAGAGTTGCGACGTTTAAAGGGAAAACATAAGATTCTATTGACAAATCAGGTGGCTCATAGTATAATAAAAAATGGTTTAAATGCTGGTGTGGCTCAGTCGGTAGAGCAGCTGATTCGTAATCAGCAGATCGTCGGTTCAAGTCCGATCACCAGCTCCACGTCGAAGCAAAGCTTTCTTTGCTTCGATTTTTTATGTAAAAATAACCCATCCTTTCACGCAAAGGATGGGTTATTTTTTTGTTTGCTTTTTTCAGCTTTGGGTGCGATGCCATACACATTTTTAAATGCACGGGAAAAGGAAAAACTGTCGTCATAACCAACCAGTTGGCTCACTTCTCCCACATTATATCCCACCCGCAGAAAATGCCGTGCTTCGCGCATACGCTTTTCTATGATATATTTCTGCAAGGGTACGTTATATTTTTCTTTAAACAATTTTGTCAGATAATTTTTATCAATGCCTATCTGCTTTGCTACACTTGCAACAGATATTTTTTTCATATAATCGGAATCCACAATATTTTTTGCTGTTTCTGCATAAGATTTCTGGTGTTCTGTTCCTAAAAGCTCACATAAAAGCTCCATCACTTTTAATGCTATGTATTCTTCACACATATCTCCATAATCCTCAGCTCTTTGCATATCATCAAAAAGATATCCCGGAATGCATAACACTCTTTCCTTAACCTGACGCAGCTTATCGGCATATTCTCCCGAAAAGCCCACCCATTTATACTGCCAGGGATCTTTATCATCAGCGGCATACTCATACATTTCATCAGGGCGAACAATAAAAATTTCATTTTCACTTACCTCATATGTTTCCCCGCCTGTTTGAAAAACACCTTTTCCGGAAACAATATAATGAATCAACCAAAATCGTCTGACGCCCTTGCTGGAATGCCCCGGTGCGCAAGATTGACGACCGCACACGTGGGGATTGATAAATTTTATTTTTTTATTTCTTAAATAAATATCATACCTTTCATCCACAGTAACATCCGCCTTTCAAAGAAGCTCTATGTTTGTATTTTATCATATATAACACGCATTTTGCAATAGAATTTACTAACGGATTTACTTATAATATTGATATATTAGGCATAAAACCAGTAAAAACAGCATAAAATAAATGTTTAGAGAGTATATGGCAAAATATTACATTACGGATTTTGCTATAAATAAAACAGATTTTGTCATAACAATTTTTTAAATTAGGAGGCATCCATGAGAAAAATAACCGTTGATTACAGTAAAACATTCATAGAACTTTCAGAAGAAAATATTCTATCTATGCAAGAAGAAGTTACGGCTGCACACGCCCTCCTCCATGATGGAACAGGCGCAGGCAGCGACTTTACAGGCTGGCTCCACCTGCCAACACAATACGACAAAGATGAATTTGAGAGGATAGAGAAAGCGGCAGAAACCATAAGAAACACCTCCGATGTTTTGGTCGTGATTGGAATCGGCGGTTCATATTTGGGTACAAAAGCAGCCATTGATATGCTTGCAAAGCCTCTTGGCAAAACAGAAATTCTTTTTGTAGGTAACTCAATCAGTTCAAATTATTTAAGCAAAGTGCTGACTTATGTACAAGACAAGGATTTTTCAATAAACGTCATTTCAAAATCCGGTACAACAACTGAGCCTGCCATAGCCTTTCGCTTTTTTAAAGAGCTTTTAGAAGAAAAATACGGAAAAGAAGAAGCCAAAAAGAGAGTTTACGCCACAACAGATAAAAACCGCGGCGCACTGAAAAATTTAGCACAAAAGGAAGGCTATGAAACATTCGTTATTCCCGATGATATTGGCGGTAGATACTCTGTGCTGACAGCTGTTGGTTTACTCCCCATCGCCGTTTGCGGTGCTGATGTAAAAAAGATTATGGAAGGAGCCAAAGCGGCGCAAGCTGATTTTTTGGAAACCAATATCAGCAAAAACGAATGCTATAAATATGCAGCTTGCCGTAACGCCCTTTACAGAAAAGGCAAAATGATTGAGATGATGGTCAATTACGAACCGGAACTGATTTATTTTTCCGAATGGTGGAAACAGCTTTACGGCGAAAGTGAGGGCAAGGACCAAAAGGGCATTTTCCCTGCGTCAGCATCCTTTTCAACTGATTTACATTCCATGGGGCAATATATACAAGAGGGTCACAGAATTTTGTTTGAAACAGTTTTGAACATTGAAACCCCTAAAACAGACCTGATTATAAAAGAGGACGAATTAAATCTTGATAATCTGAATTATCTTGCAGGCAAAAGTGTGGATTATGTGAATCATCAGGCATTTTTAGCCACCGTGCTTGCCCACAACGATGGCGGTGTGCCAAACATCATTATTAACATCCCCGAGCTTTCTGAATTCTATTTTGGATATTTGGTATACTTCTTTGAAAAAGCTTGCGCAATCAGCGGATATATGCTCGGCGTAAATCCCTTTGACCAACCCGGTGTTGAGGCATATAAGAAAAATATGTTTGCCCTGTTAGGCAAACCGGGATATGAGAAAGAAAAAGTAGCACTGGAGAAAAAATTGTTATAACACGACAACACAATATACAAAAACAGCCCTTGCACTTTGCAAGGGCTGTTTTTTCATCAAATTATATCTTAGAATCCCATACCGCCGGGCATTCCGCCACCTGCGGGCATTGCCGGTTCGGGTTCAGGTTTGCTTGCAACAACGCTTTCAGTGGTCAGAACCATAGATGCGATGCTGGATGCATTCTGCAGAGCGGAACGTGTAACCTTTGTCGGGTCAACGATACCAGCTTTTAACATATCAACATATTCACCGGTGAGAGCGTTAAAGCCAATTTTGTCATCGCTTGCTTTTAACTTTTCAACGATAACAGAGCCTTCCATACCGGCATTAAACACGATCTGACGAACGGGTTCTTCCAGAGCTTTCAGCACAATGGAAGCACCGGTCTTTTCATCGCCGGAGAGAGTGTCAATTAACGCCTCTACAGCTTTGATTGCGTTGATGTAAGAAGTACCACCGCCTGCTACGATACCTTCTTCAACAGCAGCACGGGTAGCAGCTAAAGCGTCTTCAATACGCAGCTTCTTTTCTTTCATTTCGGTTTCAGTTGCAGCACCAACCTTGATAACAGCTACACCGCCGGAGAGTTTTGCCAGGCGTTCCTGCAGCTTTTCTCTGTCAAAGTCAGAGGTGGTTTCTTCAATCTGTGCTTTAATCTGAGCGATGCGGCCCTTGATTTCATCAGCATTACCAGCACCGTCAACGATGATGGTGTTTTCTTTAGAAATCTTAATCTGACGAGCAGTACCCAGCTGGTCAATAGTGGTTTCTTTCAGTTCAAGACCCAGTTCTTCAGAGATAACTTCACCGCCGGTTAAAATAGCAATGTCTTTGAGCATTTCTTTTCTTCTGTCACCAAAGCCGGGAGCCTTAACTGAAATGCAGGTAAAGGTGCCGCGGAGTTTGTTAACGAGCAGTGTTGCCAAAGCTTCGCCTTCAACATCTTCAGCGATGATAACCAGTTTCTTACCCTGCTGAACAATCTGCTCAAGGCACGGCAAAATTTCCTGAATGTTGGTGATTTTCTTATCGGTAATTAAAATGTAAGCATCGTCTAAAACAGCTTCCATCTTTTCAGTATCGGTTACCATGTAAGGAGAGATGTAACCTCTGTCAAACTGCATACCTTCAACCACTTCAGAGTAGGTTTCAGCAGTTTTGGATTCTTCAACAGTGATAACACCGTCGTTTGATACCTTATCCATAGCTTCAGCAATCAGTTCGCCAACCTTTTCGTCAGCAGAAGAGATAGCAGCAACACGAGCGATATCATCTTTACCATTTACTTTAACGCTGGATTTTACAATGTAATCAACAGCAACGTCAACAGCATTTGCAATACCCTTTCTGATGATCATGGGGTTAGCACCTGCTGCCACATTCTTTAAACCTTCACGGATTAAAGCCTGACCCAAAACAGTAGCGGTTGTGGTACCGTCACCTGCAACATCGTTTGTTTTGGTTGCAACTTCTTTTACAAGCTGAGCGCCCATGTTTTCAAAGGGATCTTCAAGCTCAACTTCTTTTGCGATGGTTACACCGTCATTGGTGATTAAGGGTGCGCCAAACTTTTTGTCCAGCACAACGTTTCTGCCTTTAGGGCCTAATGTAACCTTAACGGTATCAGCCAGCTTGTTTACGCCGGCTTCTAGTGCTTTTCTTGCTTCTTCGCCGAATTTAATTTCCTTTGCCATGTGAAAAATCCTCCTTTAATTACTCAACAATAGCCAGTACATCGCTCTGCTTTAAGATGGTGTACTCTACGCCGTCAAACTTAATTTCAGTGCCTGCATATTTGCTGGTGATAACTTTATCGCCAACCTTCAGCTCCATTTTAACTTCTTTGCCGTCAATCACGCCGCCTGGGCCAACTGCCACGATTTCAGCCATCTGAGGCTTTTCCTGTGCTGCAGCGGTTAAAATGATGCCGCTTTTTGTTGTTTCTTCAGCTTCAACCATTTTAATAACGACTCTGTCGCCTAAAGGTTTGATGTTCATGAGATGTCCTCCTTAAATTATATAAAAGTTAATTGTTAACAAATTGTTAGCACTCTTGCCTATCGAGTGCTAACACAAGTTATATATTACTCAATATTTCACTTTTTGGCAAATATTATGCGACGCCGTTTTTTTAAATTGTCAGAGCTTTTCTCCGTATTCCTGTTAATATCTTCATTTATCTCCCAATTGCTTAATATTGATAAAAAAACCGGTGTCTGTTATACTAAGATATGAAGAAATTTCGTAAAAGAGTGATTGAATATGGACTTTGATGTATTAGTCATCGGTGGCGGTGCAGCAGGGCTGATGGCGGCAGGAACAGCCGCTATGTATGGTGCTGATACCTGCCTGTTAGAGAAAAACGATAAATGCGGCAAAAAGCTTTTCATCACCGGCAAAGGTCGGTGCAACGTAACAAATGCCGCGCCCATTAATGATTTTTTAGGGCAGATTCCCGGTGATGGCAGATTTTTATACAGCGCTTTTTCAAATTTTAATAACGAAGACCTGCGTGAGCTTTTGCATGAGAGGGGCGTCGAAACCAAGGTCGAGCGTGGCGGCAGGGTATTCCCCATCAGCGATAAATCCTCTGATGTCATCCGGGCACTTTTGGATTACGTTTCAATTTGCCGCTCTGTTCAGTATAATGCCAAGGCACATGAGCTCATTATAAAAGATGATGCCGTTTGCGGCGTCGTGCTTGCAAACGGTAAAAAAATCACAGCCAAAGCTGTCATCATCGCAACCGGCGGTGCAAGCTATCCTCAAACCGGGTCAGATGGTGACGGTTACCGTTTTGCCAAAAGCTCCGGACACACCGTAGTTACACCAAAGCCCTCTTTGGTGCCTCTTGAAACCCAGGAGGTTTGGCCGAAAGATGCTATGGGGCTTTCTCTTAAAAACGTTGTGCTTTCAGCCTATGACCAAAACAAAAAGCTTTTGTATTCTGAAAACGGCGAAATGCTGTTTACCCATTTTGGCATTTCCGGTCCCCTGGTGTTGTCTGCCAGTGCCCACATGCGGGATTTTGAACATAACCGTTACCATGTTACCATAGATTTAAAACCCGGTCTGACGGAAGAGGCACTGGATGCCCGCATTCTGCGGGACTTTGCACAGGAAATCAACAAAGATTTTATTAACAGCTTAGATAAACTGCTTCCTAAAAAGTTAATTCCCATTGTTGTAAAGCTTTCTTCCATTGACCCCCGTAAAAAGGTGAATGAAATTACAAAGGAAGAAAGAACACGCTTTTGCAAGCTTTTAAAGGAAATGACACTGACAATAAAACGACCACGCCCCATTGCAGAAGCCATTATCACAGCCGGCGGCGTGAACTTAAAAGAAGTGGTGCCAAAAACAATGGCTTCCAAAAAAACAGCTGGACTTTATTTTGCCGGCGAGGTGCTTGACCTTGATGCTTACACCGGCGGATATAATCTGCAAATTGCCTTTTCAACCGGCTATTTAGCCGGAAAAAGTGCCGCCGAAGCAATCTTCGGCATAGAGTAACCGAAAGGAAAGGAGCTTTTATGGCTTTAGTTGAAACAAAACAAGAAATAGAACGTGCCATTTTGGCCGGAGTGCATACCGGCAGCGGCGACCCTTTAAAAGATACAACAGAAGAATCCATTGAGGAGCTTTCATGTTTGGCTGAAACCGCTGGTGCTGAAACAGTAGGCGTGCTTATTCAAAATCGCCCCTCACCTGAAAACGCAACCTATTTGGGCGAAGGCAAGGTAGAGGAGTTACTCGCTGCCTGTCAAACTTTGGATGCAACCTTAGTTATTTTTGACAGCGAGCTCTCCCCCATTCAGTTAAAAAATCTGGAGAAAATTTTGGGGCTTCGGGTCATTGACCGCAGTATGCTGATTTTAGATATTTTTGCCCGTCACGCCCGCTCCAGCGAAGGTAAAATTCAGGTTGAGCTGGCTCAGCTTCGCTATATGTTGCCCCGCTTAATCGGTATCGGCACACAGCTTTCCCGCCTTGGTGCCGGCATTGGTACCCGTGGTCCGGGTGAAACACGGCTTGAAACTGACCGTCGGCACATCCGCCGTCGAATTCATCACCTGCAGGAAGCGCTCTCGGAGGTTCGTAAGCACAGAGAACTACTCCGCGCCGGGCGAAAGAATGACAAAGCCATCACTGTGGCTCTTGCCGGGTACACCAACGCCGGAAAGTCTACTTTATTAAATATATTAACCGGAGCAGAGGTATATGCCGAGGATAAGCTTTTTGCAACCTTAGACCCCACAGTTCGTGGCTTTAGCTTAGAAGATGGAAGAAACATTTTAATGATTGATACCGTTGGTTTCATCCGCAAACTGCCTCACCATCTAATAGAAGCATTTAAATCTACCTTAGAAGAAATTTCTCTTGCTGATGTGATTGTGCACGTGGCAGATGGGTCAAATCCTGAATATCTGCAGCATATTCAGGTTGTCAGCGGCATTTTGTCTGAACTGGGTGCCGGGGATAAGCCGGTGGTACTTGCCTTTAACAAAGCCGATGCAAAGCCTGATGATTTGGAACTGCCCACGTCCCTGCCCGGTACGGAAAAAACTGTTTCCATCAGCGCAAAAACAGGTCTGGGTCTTTCAGACTTAATTGATGCAATTGCAGATGTTGCCCCGGACAAAAAACAGGCTTTTACTTTAAAAATTCCCTTTGCGCAGGGGGCACTACTTTCTGAGCTCCATGAAAACCATCCTATATTAAAAGAAGAATACGAACCGGATGGCACCTTGGTAGAAGTGCTACTTGACGCAAAAGAATATAACCGCTTTAAACCCTATTTGACAGACGAGGAGTAACTCCATGGAAAAAGACTATAAAACCATTAAACAGCCTGCCAGAGCGGAACATGTTGAAAAAAAATCCCGCTTTATTGCAACAGTGCGTCCTGTCACAACTGAGGCGCAGGCTCTTGCCTTTATTGGCGAAATGCGAAAAGAATTTTCCGATGCCACCCATAATACCTATGCCTATGTTATCCGCGAGAATAACATTGCCCGCTTTTCTGATGACGGCGAACCGGGAGGCACCGCGGGTCTTCCCATGATGGAAGTGTTAAAGCAGGAAGAACTGCAGGATGTTGCCGTGGTCGTGACCCGCTATTTTGGTGGCACACTCCTGGGTGCCGGAGGGTTGGTCCGCGCCTACTCAAAGGGTGCTAAAATCGGCATTGATGCAGGCATCATCTCCGTGATGACAGATTGTACTCTTTTAAAAATCACGGTCAGCTACGAGCTTTATGGGCGCTTACAATACCTCTTAGAACAAGAGAATTTAAAAATTGAAGAATCTGACTTTGGTCAGGATGTCACCGTGACCATTTGCATCCGTTCTTCCCATTTAGAGGCGTTTCAAAAAAAAATGACCGAAACCACCAACGGCCGCAACAAGGCAGAGATAATCACAACAGAATACAGACCTATGGAGATATAATACAATAATGATCCCCCGTATAACGGGGGGGTATTTCATTTTCGGGCATAGCCCTAATACTACTGGCTACGCACAAGTGCGTTTTTTATTGGCCTGCC
>JAZSJR010000131.1:0-2075 GCA_045534415.1 Clostridia bacterium | reverse complement strand
CCGTGAACAAGCTTTGTTACCTCATATGCAAGGCGTTTCTTTGCTTGGTTTAATTCCTTACCTTCCCATTTTTCCATTTCACGAATTTCGTCCATTGGGATGAATGTGATAAGTTTTAGACAATTAATAACATCATCGTCCTGAACATTAACCCAATACTGATAAAAATCGTATGGCTTACACTTTTCTGGGTCTAACCACAAAGCACCCTTCGCAGTTTTACCCATCTTCTTACCATCAGAGGTGGTGAGTAGCGCAAAGGTCATACCATAAACCTGCTGCTTCTCCTTACGGCGAACGAGGTCTATACCTCCTAAGATATTACTCCACTGGTCATCACCGCCCAGCTCAATTTTACAGCCGTATTCTTTATTGAGCTGCAAAAAGTCATAGCTCTGCATCAGCATATAGTTAAATTCAATAAAGGAAAGACCATTTTCCAAACGAGTCTGGAAGCATTTTGCTCTCAGCATCTCGTTAACGGAGAAGCAAGAGCCGATATCACGCAAGAATTCAATATAGTTTAAATCCCGAAGCCAATCAGCATTATTCACCATAATGGCTTTGCCTTCAGAAAAGTCAACAATGGTTGAAAGCTGTTTTTTAAAGCAGTCACTGTTGTGGTTAATGGTTTCCACCGTCATCATCTGACGCATATCTGTTCTGCCGGAGGGGTCACCAACCATTGCAGTACCGCCGCCAACCAAAGCGATGGGCCGATGACCTGCATCCTGCATGTGGCGCATAACAACCATCTGCAGAAAATGACCTACGTGCAGGCTGTCTGCCGTGGGGTCAAAACCAATATAAAAAGTAACCTTTTCACGACCCAAAAGCTCTCTGATTTCGTCTTCATGGGTTGTCTGGGCAATTAATTCTCTTTCTTTTAATACATCAAATACGTTTCTCAAAAGTCTCTCTCCTCGCTTATGTGATAACCTATTTTATTATTGTAACATAAAAATACTGTAAAAACAAGTATCAATCTGCATTTTTACGGATTTTACAGCTCGGATGCTTATTTGTTTTTACGTTGACAAGTTCTTTGGTTCGTGATACAATAAATTGGTAGGAGTGATGATTATGTCTCTTTTTTATAAATTAGGCGGTCTGACCATAGAGACCGACGATTATTTTGATGATTTTGCACGGCATCATCTGTCTTTTTATCAGGTAGATGAAACTGCCCAGCCGGATGTGCGTTTTACCATCCACACAAATTGCAAGCATATCGCACCGCCGACAGGCACGATGGTTTGCGAAGTTAACAGCCGCCAGTGGTTTGTGACTCCGGATGGTGGTTATGCCTTTGTAGATTATATCCGCGAAGTAACTGAGGATATTTTGAATTTGGTTGTCCTCAGCCCCGACTTTAAAAAAGTGGAAGCCTGGTTTTGTCCCTCAGATGTTTTAAGTCTTGAGGTTGACCGCAGACCCTATTATATGATTCACGAAGTTATGCGTTATGTATTGCTTCCCGCAGGTGGCACCATTATTCACGCTTCATCCCTTGCGTATAACGGTCAGGGTCTTCTCTTTTCTGCTCCATCAGGAACAGGTAAATCCACCCACACCCGCTTGTGGACAGAATTTGCTCCCGGCACAAAAATCGTGAATGATGACATCCCCATCGTCCGCATGGAGGGCGGCATTCCCTATCTCTACGGCGCACCCTGGAGCGGCAAGCGTTCCATTCACGAAAATATTTCCGTTCCCCTTTCTGCCATTGTGTTTATTGAGCGCTCCAAAACCTGCGAGCTTGTGCCTATGGATAAAACCGAGGCTGTGTGGCGACTACTTGATGCCATTCGTAAACCGGTCGTCCCTGCGTTGGCAGAAAAAAATATGGATGTCATTGCATCCATTGTGGAAACGCTCCCCATTTACCTGCTGCGTTGTGATATGTCAGAAAACGCAGTAAAAACCTCTATGCAGGCATTAAAGTAAATAACTAAATAAATAATGATCCCCCCGTATAACGGGGGGTATTTCATTTTCGGGCATAGCCCTAATACTACTGGCTACGCACAAGTGCGTTTTTTATTGGCCTGCCAGCCATGCAATTACTACTAGCT
>JAZSJR010000106.1:0-20397 GCA_045534415.1 Clostridia bacterium | reverse complement strand
AAATGGGTATTATGGAGGGCGTGGGTGAAAACCGATTCAGCCCGAAGGGCGTCTATACCGAAGAGCAGGCAGTGGCAACCTTGGTTCGGATGTACGATGCCATTACAGGCAGCCGGAATGTAGCCGTTACTTTTGCAGACAACATGAACGCGCAGATGCCGGAGAATCAGAACTATATGTTCTCGCCATTATCTATCAAAATGGCACTTTTAATGGCGGCAAATGGTTCAAGCGGCACGACCCGGGAAGAAATTCTGACAGCCACAGGCGTGGATGATTTAGAAGCGTATAATGAAGAAATTAAAAAAATGCTTGAAAAATATTCCCAATCTGATTTGTTAAAGCTGACAGTTTCAAATTCCATTTGGCTGAACAGTGACAAAACAACGCAACGGTTTTCAAAAAGCTACACAAAGAAGCTTGCGGATGTTTTTGGTGCCACGGCTGATGTTGTAAACGATAAGAATGCGGTTTCGCGCATTAATGGTTGGGTTAATGAAAAAACATCAGGAAAAATTCCTGTTATTATCTCAGAAGAGAACAAGGATTTTTGGGCAATGCTTGTAAATGCCGTATATTTTAAAGGCAGATGGCTCAAGGAGTTTCATAAAGGTGCTACCAGCAAAGAAAGCTTTACTGACAGAAATGGAGAAACAGCATCCATAGACTTTATGCACCGCACCGCCTGGATGCAATATGCTGAAACGGATGGCGTGACTGTTGTGATGCTTCCGTATCAGACAAGGGAAGACATTTTTAACGCAAAGGGAGAATATGTGGAAACCCGTAGTCTGGAAAATATGGATGTCAGTATGTACCTCTTGATGGGTGAGGATGACTTTTCGCCAGAGAAAGTCTTGCAAAAAACAGCCTTTGGTTCCCGCTACATTGCTCTTTCTATGCCGAAATTCAAAGTGGAATACAGTACGGGATTAAATGAAATTCTGCAGGACATAGGGATTCAAAAAGCCTTTAGCAAAGAGGCAGAATTTTCTGATATGTTTAATAGCGGTACTATGTGGATAGACTCTGCCATTCATAAAACCTATATCAGCGTGGATGAGGAGGGAACAGAGGCCGCCGCTGTCACAGCTCTTGGAATGGCAGGTTCGGCGCTTCCGCCTGAACCGATAGAGATTAAGTTTAACAAGCCCTTTACCTTTGTGATTAAGGACAATACAAATGGCGAAATTCTCTTTATGGGAGAATATGCATATGCAAAATAATAGAAAAAGCACCCTGATGGGTGCTTTTTGCGTTCGACATATCTCTCTATTCCTTATTGGCTGCCGATAAAGAGTCATATGGATGTTACTTCGCTGAAAAGGGGTCCAGGGGCGGAGCACTTGTGTCGTTTTAAGGAGGTATGGGGGAGAATTGAAACTCCCCCCCATGTTTTTGCTACTTTTGTCGCACAAAAGTAGGCCTGCCCGGCAGGGCATTTAATACGTAAATGCTTTGCATTTTCTACAATCCCTCAGTTTCACTTCATTCGACAGTTCCTTTTTATCCTCCGGACATGTGACACAAGGGAGCCTAATTTGTCACTTTTTGTGACCCGCAGGTGAAACAGCTTGCAATTTGCAAATTCTTGTGATACAATAAAGTTGCAACACAAATTGAATATATAGGAACGGGTATTTTTGTCTGTAAGGGATAATATACCTTTATTAGAGTTATCATAAATTAATCTTGAATTTGTTAAAAATGCAAATTCCGAAGATTGATTTATGGTAACGGTTACCCGTCCTGATTCAATTTGTGTTGCAACAATCGGAGTTTGTGTTTTTCGTGCACTGACTTCGGTTGGTGCACTTTTTTATTTTAAGGAGAGATAAACATGGACGAAAAAACTTATCAGGCAATTATAAGCGGTGAACAGAAGTATCTGGACATCAGCGATCTCAGCGAAACAGGCCAGGCATTTGTGCGACTTTTTTATGAATTTTTAAACGAAAAACAACAAAAAGAGCAGAAAAAATAGAGAAAGGCATCAAAAAACGGGTCATCTCAATAACTTGTAATGAATGGTTATTGAGATGACCCGCTTTTTTATTCAGCAGTTACGGCTTCTTTCGGTTTTCTGATATCAAATTTATAAATCGCTATCATAATAGAAATGAAGGATAAAGCATCACCAATTGCCGCCTCATAGGTGCCTACAATGCAGTTGAAGATAACCCACAAAATGCAGGACGGAAAGGTGATAAGCCTGAGTAGACGCTCATTTTTCATACCATATGAAATGGTGGAAATAAGTTTTGCGACCAAGGGGAGCAGGCTGAGAGGGCCGCCCCAGGAAAAACCGGCAATGACCACATACATCAGGCAGAAAAAGAGAACAACCGGCAGGGTAGACCACTTTTTTTCAACAAATTTATAATAAAGATAATTCCGGCTGGAGGAGATTAAATCCATCCAGGCACCGGTGAAAGCACCGGCTACACCAAAATAAGACCCCTGAACGAAATACTGCGAGGCAAAGAAAACTGTAGAGAGCCCTTTACACAAAACAATGTGCTTATGACGCTTGAACTGAAAGGGAATGACCCCTGTGATCAGTCCCAAAATGCCGAGCACTCTAACTAGAATCTGCATAAAAATCAACATAAACAAGACAATCCTTTCTGTTTTACCAACCCCCCTATTTTATAATGAAACTATAGAAAAGTCAACAGAGTGAAAATTCAAATATGTACGTTAAAGTACATATTTATACGCAAAAGTCTATAGACTTTTTGTTAAAAATGATATATACTTAAGTTAATTATTGATGAAAGGCAGGTGTCAGGTGGATGAACGGCAAAAAACAATGGTATATTGTTGACGGTTACCGTCCTTCGCCCCAACCCGACCCAAAAGCAGACTATGTGGGACATGAAAGTGTTATGATTTTAAACACAAACGACCAGGATGCTCACGTTTTAATCAGCGTATATTTTGAAGACAAAGACCCGGTAGAGAACATTCCCTATCTGGTTCCTGCAAAGCGCATCCGCTGTTTTAAAACCGATGACAGCGAAGCGTTAGGCGGCCTGGAAATTGGCGTTGGTGTTCAGTATTCTATGGAAATTAAAAGTGATGTTGGCGTCATAGTGCAATATGGCCGCTTAGATGTTCAGCAGTCAAATATGGCATACATGGCGCTGATGGCGCAAAGTGAATAACAATTTTCGATAAAGAGAGGAGAAACTACAATGATGAATATTCCGTCTATCCCCAAAGAAGAGTTTAAAGAAAGAATCGTTAAGGTTCAGAAAGCTATGAAAGAACAGGGCTACGATTTGCTTCTCAGCTACGGTAACGAAGCAGAACCCCAGTATGTTCGTTATTTTTCAAATTACTGGCCCTCTTTTGAAACTGCCGGTGTATTGATTCCGGCTGAGGGTGACCCCTTACTGCTCATTGGTCCTGAAAGCTATACATACGCATCAGACCGTTCTATGATTGCTGAAATCTGCCGTTTAAAGGCATTTAGAGAATCGTCCGAACCGGAATATCCCGGTCATAAGCTGGACACCTTTAACACCGTTTTTGAGCGTCTGTTAGGCGACAAGCCTGTTCGTCGTTTTGGTGTTGCAGGTCTTCCTTTGATGACCATTGGTGTATATGAAGCACTGGCTGAATCTTTAAAGGTTTATGGCGATGTGAAGATTGAAAAAGCGGATGATGTTGTCAACAAAATCCGTATGAACAAGACAGAAAATGAGTTGGCTTGCATGCGTGCGGCTGCTGAAATCACAGCGAAAACCTTTGACTATGTGCTGGAAAACATCCGTGTTGGTATGACAGAGCAGCAGGTTGTTGGTCTTGCGCTGGGCAAAATGCACGAGCTTGGTGCAGAAAGAGAATCTTATCCTCTTTGGGTTTTAACCGGCAAGGGCTCTAACCAGGCTATCAGCCGTCCCCGTAATAAGAAAATTGAAAAAGGCGATATGACCTTCCTGCAGATTGGTGCCCGTGTTGACGGCTATGCGTCAAGTATCGGTCGTCCTGTTGTATTTGGCAAAGCTACCGATGAACAGCGCGAACTGATTGAAGTTGGTTACAAGGCTCAGGAAGCAGCCATTGGCATGCTGAAAGCCGGCGTTCCTGCTTGCGAAGTTGCAAAGCAGCATGTTAAGAACGTAACCGAATGGGGTTATGGCGATTGGCTGTTATACGGTCCTTTCCATGGTAATGGTACCATGGAGGGTGAAGCACCCTGGATTGAAACCAGTGCAGATTTCCTGCTTGAAGAAAATATGGCTTTCTGTGCAGATATTTTCCTGGGTTCAAAGGAAAAGGAAATTGGTCTTCGTATTGAAGACGTTGTTGTCGTTACAAAAGATGGCGCTGAAAACCTGACCAACTATCCCAGAAAACTGTTTGAAATTGAATGCTAAATCATTTGTGATTTAGTCAGGTCAAATTCGAGAGTATGTTAAACGGCAAGCCATATGGCTTGCCGTTTTTCTGTTTGAATTTGCAAGAAAACGATAATTTTTGGTTGTGTTTCCGGCTGTGATTCTTAAGTTTGACAAAAGCTGACAAAGTTTTACAAAATTTGATGAAACGGCGCTTTTTCGTTGCAAAAAAAACAATAAAGTAACCTCTTTCGACTTGACCTTTCCAAAATTTTGTGTTATGATATGACATGTAGCTTTTAGTTTTAGAAATCAATGTAACATTTTATTGCTGCAAGAGGAGGACAACACATGAAGTCAACAGGTATTGTAAGAAGAGTCGATGAATTAGGGAGAATTGTGTTACCCATTGAATTACGAAGAACCCTGGACATAGCAGAAAAAGATGCGTTAGAGATTTATGTTGACGGCAACACGATAATCTTGAAAAAATATGAGCCTTCCTGTATTTTCTGCGGTAGCTCAACTGACGTTTTAACATTTAAAGGCAGAAATATCTGTCCCAAATGTATGAGCGAATTAAAAGACTGAGAATTTTAAAGCGGTTCCTTGCGGAACCGCTTTTTTGTTGTATTTTTGCAAATAAAAAGAGGCTGTGTTGTTTCACAGCCTCTTATGTATTTTTTAGAATTTTTCCTTCATCCAGGAGGGAATGTCAACACCCTTGTCACCCGTAGCTTCCTCAACGGGTTTTGCAGCAGCACCGGCTGTCATGCCACCGGAGAATACCGGGGCAGTAAAGAAGCCTGAGCTCTTTTCCTTGGGGATGCCTTCAAAACCGGTTGCGATAACGGTGATGATGATTTCATCATGCAGAGATTCGTCCAAAGCAGCACCAAAGATGATGTTTGCGTTGGGATCGGAAGCTTCGGTTACCAGTTCTGCAGCGCTGTTGATTTCGAACAGACCCAGGTCAGAACCACCAGTGATGTTAATCAGGACGCCACGAGCACCGTCGATAGAGGTTTCTAAGAGCGGACTCTGAATAGCAGCCTTAACAGCTTCTTCAGCACGTTTTTCACCGGAAGCACGACCCACACCCATGTGAGCGATACCGGTGTTCTTCATAATCTTAACAACGTCAGCAAAGTCTAAGTTGATATAACCGGGACCGGAAATCAGGTCGGAAATACCCTGAACACCCTGACGGAGAACATCGTCAGCCATCTTAAATGCATCAACCAAGGTGGTGTGTGCATTAGAAACCTGCAAAAGTCTGTCATTGGGGATGGTAACCAGTGCATCAACTGCGTTTTTGAGTTCAGCAATACCTTCTTCAGCACGAGCCATTCTCTGACGGCCTTCAAAAGCGAAAGGTTTGGTTACAATACCAACAGTTAAAATGCCCATTTCTCTTGCAATGGCTGCAACCATAGGCGCTGCACCGGTACCGGTACCGCCACCCATGCCGGCTGTTACGAAAACCATATCGCTGCCGGCAATTGCCTGAGCAACCTCTTCGCGGCTTTCTTCAGCAGCTTTCTGACCAACTTCCGGGTCAGCACCTGCACCAAGACCCTTTGTCAGCTTTTCGCCAATCTGAATTTTAACCGGTGCCTGAGACATATACAGAGCACGTTTGTCTGTGTTAACTGCAATAAAATCTACATTTTTAACACCATAATCAATCATTCTGTTAACAGCGTTGTTACCACCGCCACCAACACCGACTACCTTAATTGTTTCTACGCGATTGTTTTTTAAAGCATCGTTATCAAATTCAATCACTTTTTGTTTCCTCCTCTTTCGTTCGGAACGCGGTCCGATCTTTTTATGTAAATCAGTATGAGTTTATACATTGATCATCCAAACTTTTTCTACATAAACCCACTTACATTATACTACTTTTTCTATTATAACATATTACAGTATGATTACACAAGTATAAATTTTCAATTACAAGACTTTTTTTTAAATTTTGTGCTAATTTGTGCCAAAAAATGCCTTCTCATAGTCGAAAGATTGGTGAAAAGGCGGGAACCGAAGACTAAAAGTGCCACTAAATATAAGTCAATTCCCAATCTGTTACCCATAAATGTTAATAAAGCGGCCAATAAACTGTTGCTGATAAAGCCGATGATAAAGGTTTTAAGGTCAAAACTCTTTCGGGTAGCAGCAGAGGCAGCACCGAAAACAGAGTCAAGGAGCGCCAAAAGAATCATTGCCGCATACTGGGAGAATGCCGATGGAATGTGATAGGGAAATAAAATGCCCGCTAAAGCACCAACGACTGCACAGACGATAATAATCATCACTGTCTGTTGCCCCCTTCCTGAGCGGTTTCTACTGCGGTTGCACTTGAGAAGTTAACCGCACCGCTATATTTAGGGATAACAAGTTCTGCGTGCTTGGTAATCTGCACGGTAAAGCCCCAAATTTCTAAATTATCAATCACGCCGCCGTTTAAGTTCATGGCAGCTTCCAGTTGGTTGGTTTTGCCAATGGCCTTAATGACATAAGGCGGTGCCATTTTTGTATCGTTTACCAAAATGGTGGGGCCAACACAACGAACGGCACTGGTGCTTATAATACGGCTGTCGTTGACACAAATTGCCTCAGCACCGGCTGCACAAAGCTCGTTGATAACCCGGCGCAGGTCTTCATCGTGAATTAAGGTTTCGTTGGATGATACGAGGTTACCCTGTGCTTTTCTGTTATCCATATCACTTAAGGTGATGGTAATGCCGGGGCCTTTTACATCGACAAAGCCTGCCATGAGTTCAGCACGTTTTAACTGTTCAGACAAAAAGGTAGAATAGCCGCTCTCTTGTTCAACATCGGCACGGTATTGCGCAATATCATTTTTATATGCTTCGATTTGTTTCTTTAAATCTTCGCTAGTTTCACGCTCTTTTTTTAATTCAGTTGTCAGTTCATCAACACGCAGGCTTGAAGTCTGATTTGTTTCGTTGTTAAAGGTAACGCTTTTAAACTGCAGTGCCAGTAAAAACGTTAAAATTAACACAGCAATACCGACCACAATTTGCGTTTTATGATCTTTCAGCATTCTCGGTTTCCCCTTTTTTGTCTTTGCCATCTTCATCGGCAGACTCATTACTGTCTTTTTTAGTTTCTTCCGTCTCAGCATTCTGCCCATCTGCCGCTTCGGTTTCTTCTTCTGTAGTCGCATCAGGGTTTTCACCCTCGGCTTCAGTTTCTTCCGGTGGCTCCGGCTCTTTCACGCCGTAATATGTCCGCTCCGGCGTGGTCAGGTCGATATAGGCTCCCTCTGTTCGATTGACCTGCACCAGCACCTTGGTCAGAACAGAGAGCTTATAATCTAAATTTTCAAGGTTGCCAAAGATGATCTTTGTGCCATCGTGCAAATACAGATGCACATCCTGCATATCATCAAAATGGCAGGAGCGAATCTCTTGCAGAAGTCCAACACGGTTTAAAGAATTGATGGTATTTAATATTATATCAAAAGTATCGGTATCTTGTACAGATATTTTTTTGCAGATTTCAGCATTTTTTATTTCCAAACCTGTAATATTCAGTAAATTCAGCCCTTCGTTTGTGTCGACAATTGACATAACGCGACCTTTTTCATTGGTGATGACATAGCCGGTCATATAAGAAAAATACATAACAGGCTTTGTTTCTGTTATCTCAAGGCGCACCTTAGAGGGAATCAGGCGACGGATTTTGACACTATCAATTTCCGGAATGTTCAGCAAGGAACGCTTCACGGAACCTTTTCTGATTTTAAAAATATTGATGTTTTCAGGAATGGCTGCCGCTTCGAGAATTTGCTCAGCGGCTACAATATCGTTGCCTTTTACCTCTACGGTTTTAACATTGAAAAAAGGCGTGAACAAACAAACGCTGATGACAGCTGCGATGAGCAGTAGCAAAAGCAGTGCACGCCTTTTACGGATTTTCTGTTTTTGTTTTCTTTTTTGTTTTGGGGTCAGTTCTTTTTTCATTGGTTTTTACCTTTCAGGTTTTTATATCCGCTTGACAGAAGCCCCCAGTGATGTCAGGTTGTTTTCCAAGTTTTCATATCCTCTGTCAATGTAACAAACATTTTCAATTTCGGTTGTGCCCTCTGCAGCAAGGGCAGCAATAACCATAGCAGCGCCACCCCGGAGGTCGCAGGCATATACATGCGCACCCGTCAGGTGTTTTTTGCCGCAAATTTTGGCAATGTCTTTTTTAATTTCAATGTCTGCCCCCATGCGGGAAAGCTCATCAGCAGTTTTAAAGCGGCTCTCAAAAATACGCTCACAAATAGTGCTGGTTCCCTCTGCGGTGGAAAGAAGAGCCAAAAATAAAGATTGTGCATCGGTAGGAAATCCGGGGTAGGGGGAGGTTTCAATTTCAGGGACTGCAGAAAGACGCTTGGGTGCGGATAACCTGATGATATCGCCCTCAGCCTCCACACGGCAGCCACACTGGGCCAGATATGACAAGGCGGCTTCCAGATGCTTGGGTTCAGCATTTTTTAAACAGATATTACCGCCGGTGACTGCCGCACAGCATAAATAGGTAATGGCAGCAATGCGGTCGGGCATAACGGTGTATTCGGTGCCACATAGTTCTTTGACACCTGTAATGGTGATATCCGGCGTACCGGCACCTTTAATGTTTGCGCCCATTGCATTTAAAAAGGCAGCTAAATCGGCAATCTCTGGCTCGCAGGCAGCGTTTTTGATTGTTGTAATGCCCGGAATCAAACAACTTGTGAGCAAAATATTTTCGGTTGCACCCACACTGGGAAAACGAAGAGACAGCTCGTTGCTTTTTGTTTTTTTACCGTTTACACAAATGCAAGACCGCTTTTCTGTAACAATGCAACCTAGCTTACGCAGGGCATCAATATGTAAATCTATAGGGCGGGCACCCAGCTTGCATCCCCCGGGGGTTGACAGTTTTGCTTTTTTATTTCTGGCGGTCATAGCACCCATAAAAATAATAGATGAACGAAGCTGTTTCATCATGTGCCGGGGAATCTTGTGCCTGAGTCTTCCGCTTGCATCAATGGTTATGGTGTGACCGTTTCTCTTTACTTTTGCCCCCAGAAAACGAAGAATTTTTATGGTGGCAGTAACATCTTTTAAATCGGGGCAATTGTGAATTGTCACAGTGCCACGTGAGCAAAGAATTGATGCCGTGAGAATAGGCAGCACCGCATTTTTTGAGCCGTGCACCGATAGAGTGCCACTTAAGGCTTTGCCGCCTTCAATAATTAACTTGCTCAAGTTCTTACACCTCCTGATACTGCAAATTGCTTTACATGAAAACTTTTACAGTATCATCATATGCAAAGGTGGTTTCTTTGCTACTGGCAGTGTAAGACTGATAGGTTTTATCTACTGTAAAACATTGCACAACCGGCAGGCAACATCACAAATGCGCTTTGTGCCATCAGTAATGCCGATGGATTTTGCTTTCTCTGACATATCTGCAAGCTGCTTGGGATTTTCTAATAAAGTCGTAATAGTTTTTTCTAAAGCTTTGCCGGTATACTCTGCGTCAGGAATCAGCACAGCACCGCCGGCGTTTTCAACGCTTTTGGCGTTGTAGGTCTGATGGTCGTGGGCGACATTAGGCGAGGGGACTAAAACAGAAGGCTTACCCAGCGCACACAGCTCGCTGACGGTCAGCGCACCGGCACGGCCGATGACTAAATCGGCAGCCGCCATCACCATATCCATATTCTCAATATAGGAAAGGACAGAAATAGCGTCACTTTGGTTTTTAAGCTCAGCTTTTACTGTATCATAATACCGCTGTCCGCTGCCTAAAAGGAATTGGATGCGGTCTGTTTTTTCGTTATTTAAAAAGTCAATGGCTGCCCGGTTTAAACGCTCAGCACCCAAGCTGCCGCCAAAAGAAACAATAAAGGGGCGGTCATCGAGCTTAAGTGCTTTGCGGGCGGTTTCCTTATCAATTTCCAGCATTTCTTCACGAATGGGGTTGCCGGTCAAAACACATTTTTTAGCACAGGCAGGCTTTAAATAGCTCGTCGTTTCCGGAAAACTGATACACAGGCTGTCTACAGCTTTAGCTGTCATTTTAACTGTGACACCGGGGATGACGTTTTGCTCGTGCACCAGTGTGGGAATCCCGAGTGCATGAGCGGCAAATAAAACGGGGGCACAAACATAGCCACCAGTGCCGATGACAACATCGGGTTTAAACTCTCTGATGATTTTTTTGCAATGAGAAATCGCAGAGAGAAATTGCTTGATAACCAAAACATTTTTAAAGGTCAGCCGTCTGATTAAGCCTGAAACTTCAATATAGCGGATGTCCCAGCCTGCCTTTGGCACTAAGGTGCTTTCCAGCCCCTTTTTTGTGCCGATAAACAAAATCTCAGCACTGTGTTCTTTTGCTAAACGACCGGCTGTTGCCAATGCCGGATTGATATGGCCGGCAGTTCCGCCGCCGGAAATGATTGCTTTCATTCTATCAAATCCTTCACAATTAAATGGTTTGCTTTTTATACTTTGATACGTTCAGCACAATGCCCATTGCCGCCATGATAAAGACAAGGGACGAGCCGCCGGCAGAGAAGAATGGTAGCGGAATACCGGTGGTGGGAACAGAGGAGGTTACAACGGCGATGTTTAAAACCACTTGCACGGCAATTAAAGCGATGATACCTGTAACCAGCAGGCTACCAAAGGTATCCGGTGCGTGAATGGCAATTTTAATGCCCCGCCAGAACAACACGGCAAAGAGAACCAAAATAGCCAGTGCGCCGATGAGTCCCAGTTCCTCACAAATGATTGAAAAAATAAAGTCATTCTGTGGCTCGGAAATATACATAAATTTCTGTCTGGAATTACCAAAACCTACCCCGAACAATCCGCCGGATCCAATGGCATATAAAGATTGAAGAATCTGCCATCCTGCCCCTAAGGGGTCAGATTCAGGATTAGTAAAAATTAAAAGACGTTTCATGCGGTATGGCTCCATAATAGCCACCATAGCACCAATAACACCAAAGGGAATACCAATCAGGCAGAAATGGGACAGTTTTGCCCCCGACACCAGTAGCATGATTACCAGGGTCAGCCCTATAATCAAGCAAACAGAAAAGTGAGGCTCTAAAAGAAGTAATCCCATAAAAGCGCCCATGACTAAGAAATACCGAATCAGGTAATTAAATTCTTTGATTTTATCTTTGATTTGCGCTAAGCTTGCAGCGAAATAAATGACAAGCCCCAGCTTTGCAACCTCTGAGGGCTGAAAGGTGAAACCGCCAACGCCAAGCCAGCGCTTTGCACCGTTTAAATTGATACCAATGGCTAAAACGGCAAGAAGCAAAACTGCTGTTACCACCAAAATGGGAAAAGCCAGTTTTTTATATCTCTGATAGGGGAGGTTAGCGGTAAAAACCATGGCTATGGCACCAAGACCTGCCCATAAAAGCTGCTTTTTAATGAAATATAAGCCATCCTCAAAGTAATAATAGGCGTAAGGATAGCTGGCGGAGAAGACCATTAAAAGTCCCAGTGCAAGCAGGAGAATAACAGCGAATAAGAAACCAAAATCAAATCCGCTTTTGGTCAGCTTTGTTCGTTTTAACTGTTTTTGTGCGCTGTGTTCGCTTGAAAAAGCCACTGGCAGTCACCTCCTGAGAAAATCAATTTATTATACTAGGCCGCGAACGGCTAAAAATCCTATGATGCATAAAATAAGTGTCGCAGTTGAAAACAAAAGAACTATTTTTGTTTCGTTTAAACCGCACATTTCAAAATGATGATGAATAGGGCTCATTTTGAAAATACGTTTGCCGGTTAGCTTAAAGGAAGCAACCTGCAGAATAACGGATAAGGTTTCAATTAAATAAATGCCACCAACAATGATTAGAATTAAAGGCATTTTAAGCATGGAGGCAACCACCGCAACGGCGCCGCCTAAAAATAGAGAGCCTGTGTCACCCATAAAGACCTTTGCCGGGTTTGCATTAAACACCAAAAAGGCAATGCAACCGCCAGTTACGCTAGCGGCTAAAATACCGGCATCGGTGGGGAAAATGTAGGCACACACCACGAAGAACAGGCTGACGATGATAGTAACGCTTGAAGCTAAACCATCTAAGCCATCTGTGAGATTCACACTGTTAACAACGGAAAGCTGCACAAGCACCGTCAGGGGGATAATCCAAAAGCCAATATCCACAAGGTGAGGATAGAAAGGAATCACCAGTTCTCCGTTTATACAACCTAAATATTTTAGTGAAACCGTGCTGACAATTGCTACGAAAAGCTGCGCCAAAAATTTCTGCTTGGCAGAAAGACCAAGGTTCCGTTTTTTGACAACTTTAATGTAATCATCCCAAAAACCTACTAAGCCGTATGCTACTACAGTTAAAAGGGGAATCAGCACCTCTGCCCGAACACCCCCGGAAAGGAACATAACAATTAAGGTTGCCACAACAGACGAGGCAATAAAGGCAATGCCACCCATGGTGGGGGTGCCACTTTTAACGCGATGCCAGTTTGGCCCTTCTTCGCGGATGCTTTGACCAAACTTTAAGCGGCGCAGAAAGGGAATTAAAATGGGGGTAAAAATTAACCCTAAAATAACGGATATAGCAGCGGAAAAAATCATATGTTTCATGGTTTTTAGCTCCTTTGTTTGTTATGCCTTTGCACGCTTTGTCAAATGGTTTGTTACCCGCTCCAGTGCCATTGCACGGGAGGCTTTGACTAAAACGGTATCGCCTTTTTGCAAAAAGGCATCCAGTGACTCATTTAAACTGTCAATATCATCAAAGGTAAAAATACGGTCAGGGTTCATTCCTGCCTCTTTTGCACCCTCGGCAATCCATTTTGCAAAGTCACCCATGGTGAAAAGTGCGTCAATTTCAGCAGAACTTGCAAATGCACCCACTTCCTTGTGAGCTTTTTCTGCATATTCGCCAAGCTCTTTAATATCACCTAAAACTGCAATTTTTCTGCCAGCACGGGAGCAAAGCACTTTAATGCCTGCCATCATGGATGCCGGAGCAGCGTTATAACAATCGTTAATTATGGTAATGCCATCTGCGTCAATGAGCTGCATCCGTCTGTCAGAGGGGATGTATGCAGCAAGACCGGTTGCGGCATCTTTGAGCGAGATTCCTAAGCAAAGTCCAACGGCGCAGGCAAGCATTGCGTTAATCACATTGTGCTCACCGGGAAAAGCCAGAGCCACGAGAACAGACTCACCTTTATAGGTTACTGTGAAAGATACGCTGTCGCTTTTTGCTTCGATATTAGTGGCTCTTATATCGCAACCATCAGCAAGACCCACAGTGATGGTTTTCTGACGAATTTCGTTTTTGTGTGCGGCTAATATCGGGTCGTCACCATTTAAAATAACAGTTCCCTCAGAACTTACGTGAGCAAAAAGCTCTGCTTTTGCTTTGTATATGTTCTCCTGTGAGCCTAGCATTTCTATGTGTGACATGCCGATGTTGGTCATAACAGCGATGTCCGGCTTTGCAATGTTTGCCAGCAAATCGATTTCGCCAAAACCACTCATACCCATTTCGGTAATAGCGGCCTCGTGGGTTTCTTCTAAGCGAAACAGCGTCAGCGGCAGACCAATTTCATTATTAAAATTGCCTGCAGTTTTTAAAACGTTAAGCCTTGTGGATAACACAGCGGCTGTTAACTCTTTTGCAGTGGTTTTTCCTACACTGCCGGTGATGGCAACTACAGGAATGTTAAACTGCTTGCGATAAAACGCCGCCAAATCAGCTAGTGCCCGGCGGGTATCAGGTACATACACCAATGATCCCTTTGCCTGAACATCTTTTTTAGCGGTCAACGAAGCAACGCAACCGCCGGAGAGTGCGTCGGGAATAAAGGTGTGAGCATCAAAATTTTCGCCTGCTAAAGGCACAAACAGGCTGCCGGGTGTTATGCTTCGGGTGTCGGTGCAGACAGCACAAACCGTCTGCTCGCCATCGCCTTGGAGCAGCATACCGCCGGTAGCCTTGGCAATATCGTGTAATGTAATGGGTTTCATACAGCATTCAACTCTTTTCAGTGTTTTACTGTTGGTCAGCTTCGGCTAAAATATCACGAATGACCTCGCGCTCGTCAAAATGACGCTTTTCTGTGCCGATAATCTGGTAGGTTTCGTGACCCTTACCGGCTAAGATAATGCAATCCTTTGGTTGTGCGTTTTCTATTGCATAGCGGATGGCATCCCGCCTACTTTCTATGACAGTATATGCGCAATCCGTACGCTTCATGCCCTCTTCAACCTGACGGATGATTGCCATGGGTTCTTCTGTGCGGGGGTTATCTGAGGTGATGATGCAGAAGTCTGAAAGCTGACCGGCAATTTCACCCATAATCGGGCGCTTCACCGGGTCGCGGTCACCGCCGCAACCAAACAAGGTAACCACACGCCCCTGACAAAAATCTTTTACGGTTTTAACGATGTTTTCCAAACCATCTGGGGTGTGAGCGTAGTCAATAATAATTGTATAATCTGTGCGGGTGTAAACCGTTTCGGCACGACCCTTAACACCCTTTGCCACCAAGAGAGCATCAATTGCCTTTTCAGGTGCAATGCCAAGAGCTATGCAGGTTGTGAGCGCGGCCAGTGCGTTATAGGCAGAGAACTTTCCGGGGATGCCTAGTCTTGCAGGCAGGCTCTTTCCCTTGTTTAATAGGTCGAAAATGACCCCTCTGGGAGAAACGCGAAGGCTTGTTGCCTGAAAATCAGAGGGTTCGTTAATGGAATAAGTCATAATGGGGCAGGGGTTGTCTTCTGCTATCCGTTTGCCCGCAGGGTCATCCACATTGACAACACCAACACCGGAAATGTTAAACAAAAGGCGTTTTGCCTGATAGTAGTTTTCCATAGTTTCGTGAAAATCCAAATGGTCCTGGGTCAGGTTTGTGAACACACCTACTGAGAAAGGAATGCCAAAAACACGATGGAGCACCAGGGAGTGGGATGAAACCTCCATCACCACATATTCTATACCTGCATCAGCCATTTCCCGAAACAGGGCAAACAGCTCAAAGGATTCAGGGGTGGTGCGCTCTGTAGGGAGAACACGGTCACCAATCATATTTTCATTGGTGCCGATGAGTCCCACCTTTTTGCCGCAGAACTCCAGCACGCTTTTAATTAAGGTGGTAACGGTGGTTTTGCCGTTTGTACCGGTTACCCCAACAATTTTCATCTCTTTTTCAGGATGATTGTAAAAGTTTGCACCAATTTGCGCCAAGGCCTTGCGGGTATCTTCTGACTGAAGCATCATAACACCGCAGTCGTCTGTAGCGTCCTGCGTCAAAACGGCAACTGCACCGTTTTTCACAGCACTGTCAATGTAAAGATGTCCGTCGGTTGCATAACCCTTAATGCAAACAAACAATGCTCCGGGGGTCACACGGCGTGAATCGTAGGCTACGTTTGTGATTTCGATATCTTGCAAAATAGGTTGGCACAGGTTGACACCTGCCAGAACTTGACTCAGCTTCATAGTGACTCCTTTCCGCATAATGAGCATATCATATGGTATATTTAGTCAACGTCTAAATAGCGGAATTCTACTTCGACGACGGTTCCTTCTTCTACTTGTGCACCGGGCAAGGGATACTGGCTGTTTGCCACGGTCATGTTGCTCGAGTTACCTGTAGCACCGGCACCGGTGACGTTCATGTTGAGTCGGTTTTCAGATAAGCGTGCCCGCGCCTCAGACATTGACAGATTTCGTACATCGGGAACGATGGAAACCTGTGTGGCATTTTCTTCTGTATATAAGATTACAACAGAGCCGGTGGGCAGGGTAGAACCGGTTTTGGGTGTTTGATTTAAAACGGTACTGCCGTTACCGACAATGCGGTATGATAAATGTTCATTTTTCAGATTTTTAATGGCATTATCGGTAGATAAGCCTTTCACATCTGGAACGAATACATCAAGGTTTTGCTTCTCTTCATCGGTATATTGGGGTTCTACGCCCATATAGCGCAGAGTATCTTCCAGAATTTTGCCAACAACCGGTGCGGCAATGGCACCACCGTAATACTGGCCGTTTGAGGGCTCATCTAATACCACCAGGCAGGCAATTTTCGGGTCATTTGCCGGGGCAAAAGCAATGAATGAGGAAATATATTTTCCGCTGCCACGGGGTACTTTTTCTGATGTACCGGTTTTGCCGGCAACACGGTAGCCTTTGATATAAGCATTCTGACCTGTGCCGTTTGCAACAGTGTTTTCAAGCATAGCGCACATTTGGTCAGATGTTTTTTGGGAAATAACCTGACGTACAACTGTTGGTTCTACCTTTTTGATGATGTTACCGTTGTCGTCAATCAATTCTTTAACAAGGTGGGGCTTCATCAGCTTACCGCCGTTTGCGACAGCACCAACGGCAGCCACAAGCTGCAGGGGGGTTACAACCGGACCCTGACCAAAGGAAGCGGTTGCAAGCTCAACCACGTTATAGTTTGCGTCAGAGTAGAAAATACCGGAAGCTTCACCCGGCAGGTCAAAGCCGGTTACATCCATAAAGCCAAAGGCTTTGTAATAGTCCTTAAAACGGTCTTTTCCAACTAAAAGACCCACATCAATGAAAGCCGGGTTGCATGAGTTTTTAACGGCATCGGCAAAGGTTTGTGCACCGTGTCCCTCATGGTGAGAACACTTGATGATGCGGTTTTCAACCTTTTTGGAGCCGGAGCAGAAGAACGGCGTTTCAGGTGTGATTAAGCCTTCTTCCAGTGCCATACATCCGGTGATGATTTTAAAGCAGGAACCGGGTTCGTATGACTCCACAACCGCTTTGTTACGCCACATTTTCTGCAATGCGTTTGAGCGTGCCTGTGTTCTTTCTTCATCATCTGCAATGGAGGAAAGCTGTGTTTCAATGTCCTCCGGTAGGGTAAAGGGGCTGTTTAAATCAAAGTCAGATTTTGTTGCCATAGCCAGAACTTCACCGGTTTTAACGTCGGTTACAATAGCACAGGCACCTGACTGTACTTTTTCTTCGTAATATGCTTCTTCTAAGTGCTTTTCGGTAAAATGCTGTACCACTTCATCAATGGTCAGTACCACGTTGGTTCCGTTTTGGGGGTCAATGCGGGTTTCGCTTTTGAAGGGCATATCTGTATCAAGGGCGTTTTTCAGCGCCACAATGCGGCCGGGTTCACCCTTTAACTCGTTTTCATATACCATTTCAATGCCGCCAAGACCCTGATTGTCAAAACCGACAAAGCCTAAAATGTGAGAGGCAAAATTTCCGTAAGGATAGTAGCGTTTTGCGTCTTCCTGCAGGTAAATACCGGTCAACTCAAGGGCACGAACCTGATTCGCCATTTCATCCTCTACCCGGCGCTTAATGGTAACATGGTTTGTTTTTTTCTCCAGCAGGGCAGTAATATCGTTTACTTCCATCTCTAAAACCGGTGCAAGTTTTGCGGCAATTTCAACAATATCTTTTTTTGCCTTTTGTATCTCATTGGGGTTGGCGGTAATGGTCTGCGCTGTTGAACTTTGTGCCAACTTTTTTTTGTTTCTGTCATAAATAGCGCCTCTATGAGACGCTACTAAGTTGTCACGGGTCTGCTGTTCAATGGCTTTTTTCTGCAGGTCAGAACCGTCTATCAGTTGTAAAAAAACAAGCCTTACGCCAAGCAAAGATAAGATAGCGGCAAAGGCTATGAAAACATACAGTATTTTAATTTGCAATTTACGTTTGGGAACAGATTGTTTCATATTTGTACCTCGCGGAAACCGCAGTCCCTTCTTTGAGCGTTACTAATATATTATAATGAGAGATTAATCCAAATATGCTACTACGCCGTTTAAAAATGTGCCCACCTTTACATCAGATGCACTTTTATCTTTTAAAGTCTTTTCAACATAGTCTGCCTGTTCTAAATTTAAGTACACGGTTTGATATTTTTCAGCACGGCGCATACCTAATTCATCTTTTGCAAAGGCCTCAACCTTATCAAGGTCTAAGGCGCGGTCAATTTCAACCTGTAATTTTTCGTTGGAGGCAACCAAAGCTTCATATTCTGCCTGTTTTTTTTCGATGGATGCAGTTTTATCGGTAATCATAACACCGCGGAGCAGCACCAAAAAGGCAAAGAAAGCTACCAGCAACACTCTTGCGATGCCTGCTGTGTGTGCTTTTCTTTGAGCTGCACGGTTTGCTTTGGGAGCAGCAGTTGTTTTGATTTTGACATTGGGTGAAGTAGAATAAGGGTTATATGCAGGGTATGTAGCAGATTGTTCATACTGCTCGTAGAAGCTGTTATCATATGCCAAATTCGCTCTTGTATTCACCTGTCAGTCACTCCAATCAAATTTATTTTTTCTCAAAGACGCGAAGCTTTGCACTTCGTGCTCTTGGATTCATTTCCAGCTCTTCCTCGGTGGGGAGAATGGGTTTTCTTGAAATTACCTTGCCGGCACTTTCTATGCCACACATACAAACCGGGCATTCAGGCGGGCAAATGCAACCTTTTTCCTTATCTTTATAAGCGGTTTTTACAATTCTGTCTTCTAAAGAATGAAAGGTGATAATGGCAAGCCTGCCGCCGGGGGCTAAGGCATCAATAAAGTCATACACCGTTTGTTTTAAGCCGCCAAGTTCATTGTTCACTTCAATGCGTATGGCCTGAAACGTGCGCTTGGCAGGATGGGGACCATCACGCCGTGCACTTTTGGGAACTGCCTTTTTAATAATGTCAACCAGTTCACCGGTGGTTTTTATTGGTGCATTTTTGCGGGCATCGTCAATAAATTCTGCAATTCGTTTTGCCCAACGTTCTTCACCATATGTAAAAATGATGTTTTCGATATCTTCTTTCTTATATGTATTGACCACATCGTATGCGCTTAAGGTGTCACCGGGGTTCATACGCATATCCAGTGGGGCATCCTGCATGTAAGAAAAACCTCTTTCGGCTTCGTCAAGTTGGTGTGAGGAAACGCCAAGATCAAGCAAAGCTCCGGCAATTGATGGAATTGAAAGCTCTTCTAATGTGGCTTTTAATTCCGAGTGGTTACGATTAATAAGGGTGACTGTATCGCCGAAAGAGGCCAGTCTTACACTGGAAGCTCGTATAGCAGCCGGATCACGGTCGAAACCAATCAACCGGCCGGTGGTTAAGCGTTTTGCAATTTCGGAAGAATGACCGGCACCGCCTAAAGTGCCGTCAACATAAATGCCGTCAGGCTTGATGGCCAGGGCATCAAGACAAGGCTCGAGCATCACGGGAACGTGATGGAATTGCATCTCTGTCATAGGCCTAAAAGCTCCATTTTTTCAGATAATTCATCGGGACTGAAGTTATCAAAACTGTGAGTTTCATCCCAGGCGGCTGTGTTCCACAACTCCACGCGGTTTGAAACACCAACAACGGTTACGTCCTTTGTCAGGTCGGCATATTCACGCAAATTTGCAGGGAGCATGATTCTGCCTTGCTTGTCCATTTCACATTCGCAGGCTCTAGCAAAGAAGAAACGGGCGAACCGGCGGGCGTCTTTATTGGTAATGGAAATAGCATCAAGCTTTGCCTTTAAACGGTCAAACTCTAAAATGGGGAAAACGAAAAGGCAGTTATCAAGACCCAAGGTTACGATAAAGACATCGCCTAAGTCATCACGGAATTTAGCAGGGACAAACATTCTGCCCTTTGCATCTAATGTGTGCTGATATTCACCGATAAACAATGCCTTTCACCGCCCTTTCGAGGAGTTTTTTAAATGATTTTAAGGAACACAAATGGAAGCAACCAGCGTCTTTTTGCAATTTTACTTCAAAAAACACGCTATTTTTGCTCCATTTTACTCCACTTTTCACCATCTTTATTACATTTTACTCTATTTTTGCTCGTTTTGCAAGTGTTTTTGCAAAAAAAATTTAAAAATATTGCAATCAAACGGTAACATACAAGATATTGTGTTAAAAGTATTTTGCAACACAATATTTTCTTATAAATGGCGGTATTATGCGGTCTTTGAGCTCTGGAAATGGGGCAAATAACTAAAAAAATTGTTGTTTTGTTTCAAT
>JAZSJR010000090.1:0-4303 GCA_045534415.1 Clostridia bacterium | reverse complement strand
CCGTCTTCATAGTACTGTGTGCAGGCTTCAGTAGAAATGGTGAAGCCCTGAGGGATAGGCAGTGCAAGCTTGGTCATTTCAGCCAGGTTAGCACCTTTACCGCCCAGCAGATTTCTCATGCTGGCGTCGCCTTCGCTAAATAAGTAAACATACTTTTTGCTCATTGGTTTACCTCCTGTTTAATATACGGACAATAATAATCCGCCATGAAAATTTTTCTTTTCCTCAATCTTCCTTATTATATCACACAAACCACTAATTGTAAACAGTAAAATTTTAATTTATTTTTTTCGTGCTTATTTCAATGATAAATTTGCCCATTACCCTCTATTTTAGTGCATAAATGCTTAACAAACACAAAAACTAACATAAAAGATGGAGGGAACTTAAGCCATGCAAAAATTCAGGGACCTTTATGTAAATCTAACAAAATCCGCACTCAAAAAGGAGTTGGAAGAAGCCATCCGCCGTCTGGAAGAAGGTGATTTTGACAGCCACCATTTAGACTGTCTGTTAAATCCTGAGAAAAAACCGCCTGTCTGGACTGTTCGTGATTGTAACTGCGACGACGAAGACTGCGCCTGTGTAAAATCCTGCTCCTTTGGTGCGCTGTTTAAAGATGAAAACGGCAAGCTCCGTGTGGATAGAGACGCTTGTCAAAGTTGCGGCGAGTGTCTTTCTGCCTGTCCGTCTTCCTGCCTGACAGATGCCAAATATGCATTGCCGATTTTACAGGAAATTAATGAGAAAAAACACCCGGTTTACGCCATGATTGCACCTGCCTTTATCGGCCAATTCAGTGCGGATGTAACCCCCGGCAAACTCAGAACAGCTTTTAAGCTTTTAGGGTTTTCCGGCATGGTAGAGGTAGCACTGTTTGCTGACATTTTAACCTTAAAGGAAGCACTGGAATTTGACCGCCACATTAAAACCGGCACCGACTATATGCTGACCAGTTGCTGTTGCCCTGTTTGGATTTCTATGTGCAAAAAAGCCGGGCTGCTTGACCATCTGCCCGGCTCTGTATCCCCTATGGTTGCCTGTGGTCGTGGCATCAAGCGGTTGCATCCTGATGCGGTGACCGTCTTCATCGGCCCCTGCATTGCTAAAAAAGCAGAAGCAAAGGAGTCAGACATCAGCGACGCAGTGGACTATGTTTTAACCTTTCAGGAAATTCAGGAGATGTTTGACCTTGCAGAAATTGACCTGGCGAGCCTCCCCGAAGATGACCGCGAGCATTCCTCTACCGCCGGCCGGACTTATGCTTATTCAGGTGGCGTCAGCACCGCCGTTCACAACTGTTTGGAAAAGCTCCGTCCGGAGCGTAACATCCCCCTGACCTCAGAATGTGCCGATGGTGTTGCAGGATGTCGCGCTCTGATTCAAAAGGTTAAGGAGGGAAAACTCTCCGCAAATTTCATTGAGGGAATGGGTTGCAACGGCGGTTGCGTTGGCGGACCTAAGGTACTGATTGACCACAAAAGTGGCAAAGAACACGTGCAAGTCTACGGCAATGAGGCTGCTTATGAAACCCCGGCAGAAAACCCCTATGTCATTGAGCTTTTGCATCGGCTCGGGTTTGCCACAGTGGAAGAACTGTTGGAAAAAGACGATATTTTTACCCGACACTTTACTCAGTAAGCTCTTGATTGCTTATCACGAAAACATAAAAAAGCTGTTGCACAATTGTGTAACAGCTTTTTTATGTTACTCTACAGTTTCAACAGTTTCAGCCAACACCGCTTCATCCATCTTCTCTTTTTTAGCCTCTTTTTTCTTAAAGATTTCAATTGCTTTTTCTACTAAAAAAGGAACACGGTCAATGATGTCTTCTACCGGAGAGGGTGCCTTATCAATGGGCATTAAACGAATTTGACCCTGACCTACAACCATAAATGCAACAGGCTCAATCATAGCACCGCCACCGGAGCCACCACCGAAATTAGCACTTGCATCAGGGGAGAGCTGTGAGCGTTCACCAAATTCGCTGCCACCTGCGCCAAAGCCAAAAGACACTTTCGAGATGGGAATAATCACAGTTCCGTCCGGCGCATTCACTGCATTGCCGACGATTGTGTTCACGTCTACCATTTCCTTAATACTGCTCATGGCTGTTTCCATTAAACCTTTGATAGGATGTTCTGCCATAATTCACACCGTCCTTTTTAATTTTTCTATCGTCATTATTAAAATTGCTCCGCAATTTAAGATACTTTCTCAGTTTCTTTTTTCTCTGTTGTATGGTTCTTTATTATATTGACCAAACGCTTCACTTTTAATGCAAAACGCACCGCATCAAAAAGCTTAAAACAAAATGTGCCCTTGATATGTAAGTTCATACACACATTTTGAAAATCCGGCTGAATATCAAGGGTTTTCTTTTCTGCCCCAACGATTTCATCAAGTATTTTTAACAAAAGTGATGATGCCGCCCAGACAGCACCGTTAAGCATACCGGTTACAGCAGGATTTTTTGTTCCATAATGCACTTTAAGAGCTATTTCTTTTCCACCGAAGCTATGCTTAACATCAGACAGAAGCTTTTTAATTTCGTCCTTTGCTTCCTGATATCCGCCATAAATCTTTTTGGCTAAATCTATATATTCTTTGGGTGATAACGTTTTCTTCTCTTTTTCCGGTTTGTTTTGTTTCTTCCCTAAAGAAACAGGTACGGAAAAAGGAACGCCCAAAAGCCGAAACCTGATTCTAAGCTTTTGCTTTTTTTCTTTGTAGAGATAGTCTACACCAATCAGCGTCGGTGTAAATAAAACTAAGAGCAAAAAAAGCAGCAGTATGCCTGCAATAATTCCAAGCAGCAAAACGGCATCACCTCAATCCAAAGAGCTGTCTATAGTCTCTCCGCTTTCTTCTTCATTTATACCCATAGGCTCCGGGTCAGGTAACCCGGACAAAGAAGAAAGACCAAAAGAACGCAAAAATTCTTGTGTGGTTACATATAAAATCGGTCTGCCGGGGGCATCTAGACGTCCGTTTTCTTCAATCAGTCCCCGCTCAATCAGTCGGTTTACAGGGCCATCTGAATTAACCCCACGGATAAACTCAATGCTGGACCGGGTAACCGGCTGATGATAGGCAACAACCGCCAAGGTTTCAAGAGCCGCCGGAGATAAATTTTGCTTACGACGCGGTTCTTTCAGCCGCTGAATATACGGAAAATATGACTCAGCCGTACAAAGCTGATAGCTGTCTTCCAACAAAAGAACTCTGAGTCCCCGGTTTTTTTCTCTGTATTCTTCATTTAACTTATCCGCCGTCTGCTCCACGACTTCAACAGAAAGCTCCATAATCTCTGCCAGTTGGTCTTTGGGAACACTGTCACCGGCAGCAAACAAAAGACTTTCTAAAAGGCATAACGGATCAAAATTCATTGGTAATCTCCCCGTCTTTTATCTGTGTCAGATAAATTTCATTATCCACAATTTCTGCAGTTACATAATTTAATCGAATCATCTCTAAAATAATTAAAAATGATACCACAATTTTCGGCTTGGAATTAAGGCCGACAAAAACCTGCCGAAAGGCAACCTTTCCCTTGCCCCGCAGCCTATTTTTAATGTGGCTCGTGCAGGCAGAAGATGACACCTGCTCGTGGCCGCCGATGCCCACAAAAGAGGTTTTCGGTGGCGGTTCTTTCCGCTGGGTTTTAATTAAAACATCAGAAAGCGCCTCAATGAGCTGTTCTACATCAAAAGCCTGATTGCTATAATCCGGTGGTGCCTGGCGGATAGCATCCGGTTGTTTAAAAAACAATAATCGGCCGTCGCCCTCGTGCTCCTGCAAAAAGCCTGCCGCCGCTTTCATGCGCTGATATTCTAAGAGCCTGTCCGCCAAATTCTGCCTTGGGTCTTCTTCCTCTTCTTCGTGGCGAGGCAAAAGCATTTGAGACTTAATGTATAAAAGCTCTGATGCCATAATCAGAAATTCGCTAGAAAGCTCCATATCAAAAGCCTGCATTTTTTCTAAATATTCCATATATTGCGCCGTGATTTTTTCAATGGGAATATCATAAATGCTGACCTTATTTTTTTTAAGTAAGTGAAGCAGTAATTCCAGGGGTCCCTCAAAAACCTCTAAACTGAATGATAATTCTTCCATCACGCACCGCCTACTAAAAAGGACAGGATGCTGTAAACAAACATGCCCGCACGGCTAACAATGGGGTCAAGCACCCCAAGGCCCAGAGCAACCATTAAAACAATCCAGCCTAAGTGTTCGTACCGCATAATATCAACAAAAAGCCTTGTCGGAAGTAGCGGCAGGAAAATTTTTGACCCAAAGTCGG
>JAZSJR010000189.1:0-3676 GCA_045534415.1 Clostridia bacterium | reverse complement strand
AGCGGTGTGCTGGCAGTTGTGGTTGCCTCGGCGGTTTATAAACGTTCTTTTGCTGAAAAGGGCGAGTTAGAAAGCTGAAAAGAAGAGAAATTTATCTGTTTAAAAAGCCGTAAACAGCAAAAATGCCCTTGACAATCCTATATCCTGATGATATAATGAGGAAAAATTGAATGAAATTTGTTAAAAGCTATGACGAAGAAGGTTCGGCAGAGGGTTTTACAGAGAGTCGGCGGTTGGTGTGAGCCGATAAACTGTTTGCCAAAGGACCCCTCACTTCTGAGCTGAAGGTGTGAAAATAAGTAGTGCCTTTCGTGTATGCTACGTGAGTGCAAAAGGGTTTGATAGAGCCTGAAGTGGCGGAATTTTTCGCAATTTGAGTGGTACCGCGAGTGTGATGACACCCGTCTCAAAGAACTGTTTGAGATGGGTGTTTTTTGTTACGCGGAAAGAGAAAGGGTGTATTGTCATGATGGATGCATCAAAATACGGCATCGGCTATTATCCGGCACCTGCCGGATATTCTAAGTGGGTGCAAAAAGACTATATTGATAAAGCACCAATCTGGTGCAGCGTGGATATGCGTGATGGAAATCAAAGTCTGATTATCCCTATGAATCTTGATGAAAAGCTGGAGTTTTATAAGCTTTTATTACAGGTAGGGTTTAAGGAAATTGAGGTAGGCTTTCCTGCAGCATCAGAAACGGAATATGAATTTTTGCGGGCACTGATTGACCGGAAGATGATTCCTGATGATGTGGCAGTTCAGGTGCTCACACAAAGCCGTGAGCATATTATCCGCAAAACCTTTGAAGCCTGCAAGGGGGCGCCCAACGCCATCATTCATTTTTATAATTCCGTCAGCGTGGCACAGCGCGAGCAGGTGTTTAAAAAGTCAAAAGATGAGATTAAAAAGCTTGCCATAGAGGGCGCAAAGCTCGTGAAAAAAATGGCGGCAGAATATGAGGGCAATTTCCGATTTGAATATTCCCCCGAAAGCTTTACCGGTGCTGAGCCTGAGTATGCCTTAGAGGTTTGTAATGCAGTCCTCGATGTGCTGGAGCCGTCAGAAGACAACAACGTGATTATCAATCTGCCTGTTACGGTGGAAATGAGCCTGCCTCACGTGTATGCAAACCAAGTGGAATTTATGAGTGAAAACTTAAAATACAGAGAGCATGTCACCCTGTCAGTGCATCCCCATAATGACCGCGGCACAGGGGTTGCCGACACAGAGCTGGCTCTCCTTGCGGGGGCAGACCGTGTAGAGGGTACATTGTTTGGTAATGGTGAGCGCACCGGTAATGTTGACATTGTAACGTTGGCACTTAACCTTTATTCTCATGGGGTGAACCCCGGTCTTGATTTTTCTGACCTGCCGGCAGCGGTAGAAGTATATGAGCGCTGCACACGGATGCAGGTGCACGAACGTTCGCCTTATGCTGGAGCACTTGTCTTTGCTGCCTTTTCCGGCAGTCATCAGGATGCCATTGCAAAAGGGATGCGCTATCGAAAGAAGCATCAGCCGGATAAATGGAATGTGCCCTATATTCCCATTGACCCCCAGGATATCAGCCGCACCTATGATGCTGATGTGATTCGTGTCAACTCTCAAAGCGGCAAGGGTGGCATTGGGTATCTTTTGGAGCAGGGTTATGGATACATTCTGCCTGCGGGTATGCGTGAAGACTTAAGCTATCTGTGCAAGGCGATTTCTGACCGTGAGCATCGGGAGTTAAAGCCGGAAAGGGTATACAGCATTTTCAAAGAAAATTACTTTATCGAAAGCTCTCCTGTGACCATTACCGATATGCACTTTACCCGCAGTGAAGATATGGTGAATACAGAGATTACCTTCTGTGAAAACGGAGAAGAAACCGTTGTTTTGGCAGTTGGTAACGGTTCACTCGACGCTGTCAGCAACGCTCTTAAGGCTTATACCGGTGAAAACTATACCCTGCAGGCATATTCAGAACACAGCATGCAGGAACAGGGTTCAAAGAGTATTGCGGCGGCATACATCGGCATTCAATCCGAGCGTGGCAAAATGTACTGGGGCGCAGGCACCAATACTGACATTATCCACGCCAGCGCCGATGCGCTGCTTTGTGCCTTTAACAATATGAAGAAAAAGGAGATAGGCTGATGGGAATGACGATGACACAAAAAATTCTGGCGCATCACGCAGGTTTATCTTCTGTTTGTGCCGGACAGCTGATTAACGCACGGCTTGATATGGTGCTGGGGAACGACATCACGACTCCGGTTGCCATCAACGAGTTTAAAAAAGCCGGATTTTTTCAGGTATTTGATAAAAATAAAATTGCCATTGTGCTTGACCACTTTGTGCCCAATAAAGATATTAAGGCGGCAGAACAGTCAAAGCAATGTCGTGAGTTTGCCTGTGACCACTGCATCAGCCATTTTTATGATGTTGGCAAAATGGGCATTGAGCACGCACTGCTGCCGGAGCAGGGCGTGGTTTGTGCCGGGGACTGCATCATTGGTGCGGATAGCCACACTTGTACCTACGGTGCCTTGGGTGCTTTTTCCACAGGCGTGGGCAGCACAGATATGGCGGCAGCTATGGCAACGGGTATGGCTTGGTTTAAAGTGCCATCTGCCATCCGCTTTAATTTGATAGGAAAGCTCCCCAAAAACTGCAGTGGCAAAGATGTGATTTTAACCATCATCGGCAAAATTGGTGTGGATGGTGCTTTATATAAGAGTATGGAATTTACAGGCGAGGGTGTTAAAAATCTCTCTATGGATGACCGCCTGTGCATTTGTAATATGGCTGTAGAAGCCGGGGCGAAAAACGGCATTTTTCCTGTTGACGAGGTTACCCTTAAATATATGGAAAATCGAACCGAGCGCAAGCCTTTACTGTTTGAAGCAGATGAAGATGCTGACTATGAAGAAACCATCACAATTGATTTATCAGAAATTACCCCAACGGTGAGCTGCCCCAGTTTGCCGGAGAACACAAGAGCTGCCAAAGAGCTTTCGTGCATTAAAATTGACCAGGTTGTTATCGGTAGCTGCACAAATGGCAGAATGGAAGATATGGAAGCGGCATACCGGATTTTAAAAGGCGGCAAAGTGGCAGATGGTGTGCGCTGCATTATTATTCCGGCAACGATGGAGATAATGCGTGAGTGCGTAGAGCGGGGCTATGTAACAGCCTTTATGGATGCAGGTGCTGTGGTTTCAACCCCCACTTGCGGCCCCTGTCTTGGAGGTTATATGGGTATTTTGGCTGCCGGTGAACGCTGCATTGCCACCACCAACCGCAATTTTGTGGGTAGGATGGGGCACGTAGAGAGTGAAGTGTATCTGGCAAGTCCTGCCACGGCGGCTTCTTCTGCCCTGACAGGCTACATTACAGAGCCGGAGGAGGGTTAAAAATGCTTGCATTCGGAAAGGTTTTCAAATATAATGATAATGTGGACACGGACGTAATTATTCCGGCACGTTATTTAAACACGGCAGATGCAAATGAGCTTGCAAAGCATTGCATGGAAGATATTGATAAGGACTTCGTGACAAAGGTTGAAGTCGGTGACATTATGGTTGCAGGCTATAACTTTGGTTGCGGCTCCTCCCGGGAGCATGCACCCTTAGTTATCAGAACCTGTGGTGTTGGCTGCGTGATTGCTAAAAGCTTTGCAAGAATTTT
>JAZSJR010000161.1:0-4738 GCA_045534415.1 Clostridia bacterium | reverse complement strand
TGGACAGCCTGCCCGTTGGCAGAGGTATGGGCAGAACCCTGCCTGAAGCTGTGAAGGAAGCAGGTGCTGTAGGCGTCATGCTGAACCACGCTGAACACAAGCTGACCTTAGATGAAATTGCTGAAGCAATCCGCCGTGCTGACGAAGTTGGCCTTGCTACCATGGTTTGCGCTGACAGCATTGAAGAAGTTAAGGCGATTGCGAAACTCGGCCCCAACATTTTAGTTGCAGAGCCTACGGAACTGATTGGTACCGGTAAGCCGGCTGATAAGGAATATGTTGACGAGGTTATCCGTGTTATCCGCGAAATCAACCCCGACATTAAACCCTTCCCCTCTGCAGGTATCAGCAAGGGTGAAGACTGCTACAACATCATCAAAGCAGGTTCCTCTGCTTCCGGCTGCTCCAGCGCGATTGCAAAGGCAGAAGATCCTCTGGCACTGGCTGAAGAAATGATTGCCGCAGTTCGCAAGGCTTGGGATGAATTACATTAAGGAGGGTGGCATATGAAAAAAGAAGCTTTACAGGCTGCTAAAGATGCCTATCAGATTGAGGCGGATTGCATCCTGGGTATGGTAGAATATTTTGATGATGAAGCTTTTTCTAAAGCTGTTGAGCTTTTAAAGAATGCTCCTCGCATCGGTGCCGCTGGTTGCGGTCATTCCGGCATCATTTGTCAGCATTTTGCACACTTAATGTGCTGCATTGAGCGTCCGGCTCGTTTTATCTCTCCGGCTGAAGCAATTCACGGAGCAACAGGCTTTTTGCAGAAGGATGATGTTATCGTTTTAGCATCCCGCGGTGGTAAAACTGCTGAACTTCTGCCGATTATTGATATCTGTAAAACCAAGGGTGTTAAAATCATTTCTGTTACTGAGAACATGGAATCTCCTCTGGCAGAAGCAGCAGATGTTGTTTTAAAGCAGTATGTTAACCGCGAAACCGATAAATACAATTCTCAGGGTACAACTTCAACCACAGCACTGTGTATGATTTTCCACGCTCTGCAGGCAGCTTTGATTGAAGAAACCGATTACAAAAATGAGCAGTTTGCGCTTATCCATCCCGGCGGTGCCGTTGGCGAGCGACTGAATAAAAAATAATAAAAATTTATAAAAGGAGAATGCACAATGGAATTTAAAGTGTATCAAAAAGAATTAGAACTGCAGTCCAGAGGCTGGATCCCCACTTTCCACGATGTTTCTAAAGAAATTATGGAAATCGTTGCTGAATCCGGCGTAAAGAACGGTACCGTATGTATCGCTTCTCACCACACCACCTGCTCCGTTATGGTTCAGGAATGCTCTCATGATATTGACTCTTTTGATTTAGAGTTTCTGCAGCATGACTTACTCGACATCATGAGAAAGATGATCCCCGACTTTGCTGAAGAACATCAGTACCGTCATCCCGGTCCGATTCACAGCCAGTTCGGCAGATACGTTGACGAACCCGGTGACTTCACCAGCATGAACACCGATGGTCACCTGCGCAGCGTATTCTTCGGCAGAAGCGAAACCATGACCATTAAAGACGGCGTTTTAGATGGTGGCGAATTTGCTCACGTTTACTTCATTGACTGGGATCACGTACGTGCTCGTCGCAGACAGCTGAACGTTACTGTTATGGGTACATCTGAAGATGTAAATGACAGAAAGTTCAATGGCGGCGAAGTTATCAACACTCTGCGCAAATACACAGACGAAGAAAAAGCTTACGACGTTCACTACGATCTGCAGCTGAAGAGATAATTACATCTTAATAATGCTTTTGGTAATAAACGGACTATCGTATGGTAGTCCGTTTACTGCCAATATAAAAGGGCAGGATAGGATATGAACCTTGATACAAGACGCGAAAAAATTGTAGAAATTTTAAATCAGGAGGGGCGCGTAACAGTCAGCGCTCTGAGTAAAATGTTCCAGATATCCGGTGTGACCATCAGAATGGATTTGGAGGAACTTGAAAAAATGGGGCTTTGCTCCCGTGTCCACGGGGGTGCTATCAGCTCGTATAAGCCCTATTATAATATGAGCTTAAGTCAACGCTCGGCTGCTAATGAAGATGATAAAAAAGCCATTGCAGCCCATATTGCGGGGCTCATTCACGACAGTGATACCATTATGATGAATGCAGGCAGCACAACCTTGTTTGTGCTCAGAATGCTTTCTCGTCATAAGGATTTAAAAATTGTAACAAATTCGGTGGCAATTGCCTTAGAAGCCGCCGGAAACCCTGATTTCCACGTTGTTTTGTTAGGTGGCAACGTGAATACTAAGTATCAGTTTACTTATGGTGATGATGCTCTTCGTCAGCTTTCGGAATATCGGGTGGATAAGCTGATTTTGTCTGTTGACGGGGTGGATGCCGCAAGCGGGCTTTCAACCTATTATGAACAGGAAGCAGAAATTTGCCGCAGTATGATTGACCATTCGGCATTGCAGATTGTTGTGGCAGATTCCAGCAAGTTTGACCGGGTGGCTTTTTCTCACATTGCTCCGTTATCAGCGGTGAGCGATGTTGTGACAAATGTCAAACTCCCCAAAGAAACGGTCAGCAAATTTAAAAAGGCAAAACCCAATTTAATTTTAGTCGATTAAAGCAAAATTTAGCTTTTTAAATAGGGCAGAGACATCTGCTGGCAAAAAAGGTGGTTATAGATATGAATTTATTAGGTGTGGACGTAGGTACAACTTCCATTAAAGCAGCGGTTTTTGATGAAGCGGGTAAAATGCTCTCTCAAACCACTGTGGATTATATTCTGACTCAGGAGGGCAGCTGGGTTGAGTTTGAGGCAGAGTCCTATTGGAAACTGTTTCTGCAGGCTGTCAGCGAGGTGACAGAGGGGCTCGCAGTTGGTGCAATGAGCATTGACACTCAGTGCGAAACCCTGATTCTGACCGATGAAGCAGGCGAGCCTGTTCGTAATGCCATCGTGTGGCTTGATAACCGTGCTGAAAAAGAGGCAGAAGATATTGATAAAAAGTTCGGCACGAAAACTGTTTATGAGGTTACCGGTCAGCCGGAAATCACAGCAACCTGGCCTGCAAGCAAGCTTTTGTGGGTGAGAGATAACGAACCGGAAGTTTGGAAGAAAACCAAAAAGGTCTTTTTACTTGAAGACTATCTCTTATATAAAATGACAGGCCGCTTTGTAACAGAAAAATCTCTGCAATCATCTACGATTTATCTTGACATCCGCTCTGGTGAGTGGTGGAAAGATATGCTTGATTTCATTGGGGTCACTCCGGATATGCTTCCTGAACTGTTAGAGAGTGCTGAGTATGTTGGTGAGTATGAGGGCATGAAGGTTATGACCGGTGCTATGGACCAGGTTGCTGGTGCTATTGGTGCCGGTGTTGTCCGCCCCGGTATTATGAGCGAAATGACCGGCACCACCATGGTACTGTTTGTACCGGAAGAAAACATCCCTGCTTATAACCCCGAAAGCAAGGTTCCCTGCCATTATAATTATGATGGCAAGTATGCGGGCATCCTGTGGACAAACACGGCAGGGATGAGCCTTAAATGGTTTAAAAACGCCCTGTGTGAAGCTTATGACTTTATAGAGCTTGACGAACTGGCAAAAGCTGTTCCGGCAGGTTCTGATGGTTTAGTATTTTTGCCTCACCTTTGCGGCTCTATGATGCCGAAATATAATCCTGAAGCAAAGGGTACTTTCCATGGCTTAACACTGCAGCACACCCGCGGTCACTTTGTCCGCAGTATTTTAGAGTCTGTTGCTTGTATGCTCAAGAGCAATCTGGATTATCTGGATATGCCAATTGAAGAAATCCGCATTATGGGTGGCGGCTCAAAAAGCCCCTTGTGGAATCAGATTAAGGCTGATATGACAGGCATTCGGCTAACTTCCTTGGAACAGTCTGAAACTGCTTGCTTGGGTTCTGCTATCTTAGCCGGCGTGGGTGCAGGGGTATATGCATCCGTTATTGAAGCAACAGAAAAGATTGTTAAAACCAAAAAATCCTTTGAGCCTCAGGGTACGGATTATTCTGAAACCTATAAGGCTTATACAAAGCTTGATGATATGTTGAACTAAAAGGGATGTAAAAAAGCTCGAATTTTCGAGCTTTTTTCAAATTTATTCTTTTTTTGCTATGAACAAACTTCACCTCTTAGCGTATCAATGTACGCCGTCAGGATTCAGCTTGTCCATTCTGAAACATTTTTTTCTATCTCTTCAAAAAAGTCGGTGTAAAAATGATTTTTTACACCGACTTTTTACAATGTTATTCCGAAAACATTTTCCGAAACATCCTAGGTGTATAGCCTCGGCTTTCTTTAAAAAATGGAAGAAAAACGGCTTATACACACAGACATTTTATGCAAACCCCCACTCTGTGTCACCCGCTGTGGATGAGGCGGCTTTGAGTCGCAGAAGCGGTCTTCCCTTTGCAGCTTGGTCTGAGGGAACAGGTCCCGTGGTCATGTCGCAGTATACAAATTTCTCAAATATTGGCTTTAGACTCACTGATGAAATACCTGTTTATACAGGTGTGTTTGTCACCTTATCAGATGGAACGGTTGTGGATACCGGAAAGGTAAACAGCACCATTTTAGAGATGAATGACCGGGGTTATACGATTACGCAACCATTAGGTCTTGAAACCGAGACTATCGGTGAGGGCGAGGACGCCGTTTACTTACCCAAATACGGTACATTAACCTACACAACAACCTACACAGATACCGGTTGTAAGATTGATGTATCTTTTGC
>JAZSJR010000118.1:0-7204 GCA_045534415.1 Clostridia bacterium | reverse complement strand
GCTATTGACACCAACACAGGCAAGGTGCTTAAGGTTGGCTCTGAGGCGCAGAATATGATTGGCAGAACGCCCGGTAATATTGTGGCCATCCGCCCCATGAAGGACGGCGTGATATCTGACTATGACACCACTGAAAAAATGTTGCGTTACTTTTTAAAGAAGGTTTGCAAAAGCCGTTTCTTTAAGCCGAAAGTGATTGTTTGCGTGCCCAGTCAGGCAACCGCTGTTGAAGAACGTGCGGTAAGCGATGCTGCCTTGCAGGCTGGTGCCAGCAAAACATATATCATTGAAGAACCCATTGCTGCAGCCATTGGTGCAGGCATTGATATTTCAAAACCCCATGGTAATATGATTGTTGATATCGGCGGTGGCACGGCTGATGTAGCTGTCATTTCTTTAGGCGAAATTGTTGTTTCAAGCTCCATTAAGGTTGCCGGTGATAAGTTTGATGATGCGGTTGTGCGTTACATCCGCAAAAAGCATAACATGATGATTGGTGACAGAACTGCTGAAGAACTGAAGATTGAGATTGGCTGTGTATATCCCCGTCCCTACCCCGTTTCAAAAGAAATTAAAGGTCGTTGCCTGATTACCGGTCTTCCCAAGGTTGTAACCGTTGACTCAGAAGAAATGCTGGAAGCATTAGAAGAGTGTGGCGCACAAATTGTGGAAGCTGTGCATACCGTTTTAGAAAAAACACCCCCAGAACTAGTGGGTGATATCAGCACCGGCGGCATTCTGCTCACCGGTGGCGGCAGCCTGATTTACGGACTAGACAAGCTGATTGCCGAAAAAACTGGCTTAGAGGTTAACATTGCCGAAGACGCTGTATACTGCGTAGCAAAGGGAACAGGTATGTCCCTGAAATATATTGACAGTATGAAACAGGTTGGCCGCAAATTTTAAATTTGATTAGTAACAACTAAAAGGGTCTGTAGAAAGCTACAGACCCTTTTAAAATTACGTTATCTTGTCATTTTAGCTAAGGCTTCCTGCAAAGCGAGACAAACCCTAGTTGTGGTAATGGCTTTATCTCTCGCCCATTTTTGTTCTATATAGGAAGAAAATAAAAAAGTTATTGTCTTTTCTCCTGAAATATGATAAAATATAAAAGTTAAAATAGACTTTTTTGGTCAAACATTTCCAAGGAGGAAACGACAATGAATAAAACCCCGAAAGCTGCCGTGATTATGGGCAGCGATTCTGATTTTCCTGTTGTAAAAAAATGCATCGTAATGCTGAAAAAGTTCGGCATCACCGCAGACGTAAACGTTATTTCTGCTCACAGAACACCGGACGCTGCTGCAGAGTATGCTAAAAATGCCGAAGCAAACGGCATTGATGTGATTATTGCCGCAGCTGGAAAAGCTGCACACTTAGCTGGTGTTTTGGCTGCTTTTACCACCCTGCCGGTTATTGGCATTCCTATGAAGTCTTCCACCTTAGACGGTCTTGATTCACTTCTGTCTATGGTGCAGATGCCCAAGGGCATTCCTGTGGCAAACGTTGCCATTGACGGTGCTGACAATGCAGGTATTTTAGCTGCTCAGATTCTGGCGCTGAAATATGAAGAAATTAAACCCCTCCTCGCCCAGTTCAAAAAGGACATGGCAGAAGAGGTTGAAAAGAAAAATTTAGCAATCAAAAAAGAAGCTGCAGAGCTCTAAAGATTAGGATATGATTTTACTATGATTACTGCAAAAGAATCTTTAGCCGGTGTGGCACCCTACGCACCCGGCAGACCCATTGATGAAATCAAAAGAAAATATGGGCTGGAGCGTGTGGTGAAGCTTGCCTCCAATGAAAACCCTTTAGGTGCAAGCCCCAAAGCCATTGAGGCTGTTAGAAAGTCCGCTGAGAATGTGTTTTTATACCCCGACCCGGATTCTTATAACCTGCGGACAGCTTTGGCAAACTACCACGGCATAGAGGCTGACTGCTTCGTTTTCGGTACCGGCAGCGACGGGCTGATTGAGCTTGTGTGTAAAACATTTTTAGGCGAAGGGGACGAAAGCATTATGCCTGCTCCCTCTTTTTCCTTATACGCCTTAAATGTTTTATCTACCGGTGCTACCCCCATTGAAGTGCCTCTGGATGAAAATTGGCAATATTCCCCCATGGCAATGCTCCCATATATAAACGACCGCACAAAGGTGATTTGGCTTTGTAACCCCAATAACCCCACCGGCGGCATTTATACAGAAGAAGAGCAAATCGCATTTTTAGATAAGGTGCCGGAGGATGTTTTAGTCATTATTGATGAAGCGTATTATGAATACGCTGCCGATTCTAGCCAATATCCCGACAGCATAAAACAACTTAAAAACAGAAAAAACATTCTGATTTTAAGAACCTTTTCAAAAATTTACGGACTTGCCGGTCTTCGCGTGGGTTATGGTATGGGTGACAGTTCTCTCATCTCCGAGATGGAAAAAACCCGCCCGCCCTTTAATGTTTGCTCTTCAGCTCAGGCTGCTGCAGAAGCTGCTCTATTAGACAGCGATTTTGTTGAACGTTCATTAAAAGAAAATCGGGAGAATATGGCTTATCTTGAAAAAGCCTTCACCGATATGGGTCTTTCTTATGTGAAAAGCTACACAAACTTTATCGCTGTAAACACCGGCAAAGATGCAAAGATCGTTTACCAAAGGCTGTTAGAGCTTGGTTACATTGTCAAAGGTGGCCACGTTCTCGGTATGCCGGGATACTTACGGGTAACCGTTGGCACCCGTGCTGAATGCGAGGGCTTTGTAGAAGCTTTAAGCCGCGTATTACAAGAACTCAGATAAAAGGTATTGATATGATGAAACAAGTTACTTCCGAAGAAATGAATCAGCAAATGGCATATTCTGAACAAGTAAAACATTTGGTGACTGCAAATGGCAAAGCCCCGAAAGCACTGGTCATTACCTATGGCTGCCAGCAAAACGAAAACGATTCCGAGCGAATCCGCGGTATGCTGAAACAGATGGGATATGAATTTACCGAGGCAAAGGAAGAAGCCGACCTGATTTTATATAATACCTGCGCTGTCCGCGAGGGTGCAGAGCAACGTGTTTTGGGTAACGTCGGTGCACTGGTTCACGAAAAGCGTCACCGTCCTGGACTCTTAATCGGCATTTGCGGTTGTATGATGCAGCAGGAACATATGGCAAAAACCATCAAGCAAAAATACAGACATGTTTCCTTTGTGTTTGGCACCCACACCCTGCATAAATTTCCGCAGATTTTGTGGCGGGCCATAAACGAAGAAAAAACCGTTATCTCTGTAGAAGAATCCGAAGGCGTTATTGCAGAGGATGTGCCGGTATACCGTGAGGGTAGCCCCAAGGCCTGGGTTTCCGTTATGTATGGCTGCAACAATTTCTGCACATACTGTATTGTGCCTTATGTCCGTGGCAGAGAGCGAAGCCGCCAGCCCGAAAACGTGCTTTCAGAGGTCCGTGAGCTGGTGGAAAAAGGCGTAACAGAAATCACCCTTTTGGGTCAGAACGTAAACGCCTACGGTAAAGACCTGCCGGAGGATATTGATTTTGCTGATTTGCTCAGCCAAATCAATCAGGTAGAGGGACTCAGGCGCATCCGCTTTATGACCTCACATCCTAAGGATATGAGCCAAAAGCTGATTGATACCATGGCTGCCTGCGACAAGGTAATGCCCCAGTTACACCTCCCCTTTCAAGCGGGCAGTGACAGAATTTTAAAAGAAATGAACCGCCGCTATACTCAGGCACAGTATCTTGACCTTGTGGCACGAGTGAAACAAGCAATGCCGGGCATTTCTATGACAACTGACATCATTGTTGGCTTCCCCAACGAAACAAAAGAAGACTTTGAAGAAACCTTAAAGGTTTTAGAAGCTGTCCGGTTTGACAGCGTGTTCTCCTTTATTTATTCCAAGCGTCAGGGCACGCCTGCTGCTGTGATGGAAGATGCTATTTCAGATGAAGAAAAGCACGCAAACTTCGACCGTCTGCTTGAAGTTCAAAATCGCATTTCAAAAGAAATTAATGATGCTTGTTTTGGCAAAACCTTTGAACTTTTGGTTGAAGGTGATAGCAAAACAGACGAAAATATGCTGACCGGGCGCACTCCGGAAGGCAAGATTGTAAATTTCCCCAAAGAAGATGGCATCGCTGTCGGGGACTATGTACAAGTTACTGTTACTAAAGCAAATACCTGGTCGCTACTAGGCGAAATCTGCCGCGACTAAGATGAAAGGATTGAATACAATGGAAGAAATTTTAAGAAAAGCACACGAGCTCGGTGAACTGATTGCTGATTCAGAAGAATTAAAACGTTGTCAGGAACAGGAAATTTCCTTTGCAGGTGATGAAAGCGCTCAGGCTGCTGTGGCTTTATATGATGAAAAAAGCAAAGCACTGGCTGAAGAAATGCGTTCCGGTAGTATGACCCCCGAAAAGCTGGAATCTTTCCGTGCACGCATGAATGAAAACATGCAGGAATTGACAAAGAATGCCACTGCAAGAGAATATTTAGAAGCAAAATCTGCTTTTAACAAGCTGATCAATCAGGTAAATGAAATCATTGGTTACCACATCCGCGGTGAAGAAGAAAGCGGCGGTTGCGGTGGTAACTGCTCCGGCTGCAGCGGATGTCACTAAGCCAAAACAAATATACAAAAGGAGGAATTTCAGATGACGCCGGCAATGGAACGTTACTATGAGTTAAAAAGTGAATACCCGGATTCGATTCTGTTTTTCCGCATGGGTGACTTTTACGAAATGTTCGGCGAGGATTCAAGAATTGCATCAAAAGTGTTAGAACTTGCCTTAACCAGCCGGACAAAAAACAAAGAGGGCAAGCCCGATGTTGAAAATAACCCTATGTGCGGTGTACCTTTCCATGCTGCAGATATCTACATTGGTCGTTTAACCGACCGTGGCTATAAGGTAGCTATTTGTGAACAAATGGCAGATCCCTCTGAGGTAAAAGGCATTCTCCCCCGCGATGTTGTTAGGGTTATCACCCCCGGCACCGTGACAGATGCCGCCCACTTAGACGAAAAGAATAACAACTTTTTATGTGCTGCATATGGTGATTCCAGTGGCTTTGGTGCTGCCTTTGCCGATGTTACAACAGGAGAACTGTTTTTAGTAACCCTGCCTAGTTGGCAGAAGCTTGTGGATGAGTTGGCACGGTATAACCCGGCTGAGATTATTTTGTCTGCCGCTTTGTTTACAAACGAAGCCTTTATGAAAGATGTCGGGCTTCGCTTTACCGTCCGTATGGATCAGGCAGACCACGAGCCAAGCTTTGAGCACTCAAAAAGCTTAATTTTAAAGCAGTTTCAAACAAACTCTTTAGAGAACTTATCTCTTTCTGAAGATAGCTGTGTCATTAACACCTTAGGCTTACTTTTAGATTACCTGACAATGACACAAAAAACCTTTTTATCCCACATCCGCACGGTGAACTATTATGCCACCAACGATTTTATGGAGCTGGACGCAAACAGCCGGCGGAATCTGGAACTAACCAAAACAATGCGCCGGGATGAAAAACGCGGCTCTCTTTTGTGGGTATTGGATAAAACCAAAACCTCAATGGGGGCAAGAATGCTGCGCAGTTTCATCGAAAAGCCCCTAACCAGCTGCACAAAAATTCAAAAGAGATTGCAAGCCGTTGATGTCCTTGTAAAGAACACAGAACTACGACAAGACTTAATGGATGTTTTAAGCCACATTCAGGACCTTGAGCGTTTAATCGGTCGTGCCGTTTGTAAATCTGCCTCACCCCAGGATTTGGTTGCCATTAAGCGTTCGCTTCTAGCCCTGCCTGAAATTGAGCTGATGTTGGCACGGCTTTCTGCCCCGCTGTTTCAGGAGCTTTCTATGCAGCTTGACACAATGGGCGATTTTCTTGATTTATTAGAAGCTGCTATTTCTGACAATGCTCCTGCGACTGCCAGAGATTGCGGCATTATTAAAGACGGCTATTGCGAAGAAATTGATGCTGACCGTGACCTGCAGCAAAATGGACATAACGCCGTCAATAAAATGGAAGCCGAAGAGCGAGAAGCCACCGGCATTAAAACCTTGAAAATCAGCTATAACAAGGTTTTCGGCTATTATATTGATGTACCGAAATCCTTTAAAGGCGCAGTGCCTGAAACCTATATCAGAAAGCAAACCCTCGTGAATAATGAGCGTTATATTACTGCCGAACTGAAAACACTGGAGGATCGCCTCTTGGGTGCTGAAGAACGCCTGCGTCAGCAGGAATATAAGCTCTTCTGCGAGATTCGGGATACCTTAGCTCGGGATGTTGCCCGTTTCCAAACTACCGCAAGCGTACTGGCATATACAGATGTACTTTGCTCCTTTGCTGAAACAGCGGCAAAAAACAATTATGTAATGCCTACCGTTGATATGTCAGATACCATTTCCATCCGTCAGGGGCGTCACCCCGTGGTGGAAAAAATGCTCAAAAATGAGCTGTTTGTTCCCAACGATTCTGACTTAAACTGCAAGGATGACAGATTTTTAATTATCACTGGTCCCAACATGGCAGGTAAATCCACCTATATGCGTCAGGTGGCGTTGATTGTGATTATGGCGCAAATTGGTTCATTTGTTCCTGCTCAGGCTTGCACGGTGGGAATTTGTGATAAAATTTTCACTCGCATTGGCGCATCTGATGATTTGGCTGCCGGCCAGAGTACCTTTATGGTGGAAATGACAGAGCTGTCTGACATTTTAAAAAACGCAACACAAAAAAGTCTGCTTCTGTTAGATGAAATTGGTCGCGGTACCAGTACCTATGATGGTTTATCCATTGCATGGAGTGTGGCAGAATACATAGCAAATCCCAAGCGTTTGGGCGCAAAAACTCTCTTCGCAACCCACTACCATGAAATGACGGCATTAGAGGAGATGCTTCCCGGAATAAAGAACTATTCCATCGCCTGCAAAAAACGTGGCGACAGTGTCACCTTCCTCCGTCGCATTGTAAAGGGCGGTGCGGATGACAGCTATGGTATTGAGGTGGCTGCTCTAGCAAATCTGCCTGAGAAGGTTATCAGCCGTGCAAAAGAGATACTGGCTGACATTGAATCAAAAGATGGCAGAACTGAAACCGTTTCTAGGCCATCTGCTACGCAAAATATTGATGGTCAAATCGGTTTCGGTGACCTGCGTGGCGCTGAAATTGTGAACCGGCTGGAAAGCTTAGACCTTGCCAC
>JAZSJR010000159.1:0-6488 GCA_045534415.1 Clostridia bacterium | reverse complement strand
CACATAAATGGGGATAACCACAGTCGACAGCGCCGTTCCGATACAGGTAAAAATAATATTCGGAATACTGATGACATAAGAATATACATTTAAATATTCATTTGCCACCCCATAGTGGGCCATATAAATCTGCACACTGAGAAGGGACAACAGTTTTGAAAGCACCGTGATGATAAGCACAGGGCTGACTGCTCCCAAAATATTTCTCTCTTTTTGCAAAACAAACAACTCCTAAATTATGCTTTCCACCATACGTTTTCTTTTATAACTTTAGCCGGGTTGCCGGCAACTAAGCATTTAGCTGGAACATCTTTTGTCACAACACTGCCTGCTGCAACCACAGCACCCTCGCAGATGGTGACACCTTTTAAAATAAAGCAACCGCAACCAATCCAAACATTATCGCAGATGGTAACAGGCTCAATTCTTTCTGTTTCAGATTCAAAGCCGTGGTAGTCACGGTCTAAGATGTTACAATCCCATGATATGTTCACACCGTTACCGATTTTCACGCTTTTGCCTGCGTGAATTTCTGTACGGTCACCAATATAGGTGTTATTACCGATGCTAATTTCACCACCATAAGCAGAAAGCTTTACATAACGATGCAAAAGTACACGATCACCCACTGTAATGCTGCCGTTTCTTTTTAAAATTCTCACGCCTTTTTCGCAGCGCAAAAGGCCTTTGCTGCCTTTCAATTTTCCCTTTTTCATAATGCCTCTCAGCACCATAAAAGAATTAGAAAAAAAGTCACTAAAATTCATGGTTTCCAGCCCTCATTTTACGTAGAACTATACATAATATATTATAACATAAGGCTCATTTTTTTGTCAATAAGTCTTTTCTTTTTAAGAGGTCTGTGATACAATAAGAAATAAGAGGTGAAGAAAATGAAAAAAACACTTGCAATTATTTTGACAGCAATGCTTTTAGCATCTTCAGTTTCTGTCTGTGCAGAAAACATATATGAAAACATCCGGCGTGAGCAGCTCACAAAAGGTGTGCTCTTAGAAGAGATTGATACATATACCGAAAAAGGCTGGCAGCGCGTCTGTGTTGCAACAATTGATTTGACAGATAAAGATTTAGAAGTCAAAGCTCTCTCCCCTGCAAAGGGAAGCGCAGCCCTGGCAACCGTTAAAAAAATGGCAGAAGAGAGTGGCACCAAAGCCGCCATCAATGGAGACTTTTTTAATTTTTCCTCTGGCGAGACCAACATGCTGGGCATGATGTTTTCAAAGGGTGAGTTAATTTCAACCCCTTCAAAAGACGGATTGGCTTCTTTTGCTCTGACAGAGGCAGGAGCTCCGATTTTTGACTACTTTACCTTTAATGGCACGCTGTATGCAGAAAATACATCATTGGTTGAGCTTTCTTCCTGCGAGCTTTATCAGATTAACAAAGTGCCCCTGACATCAGGCGCCATTACAATGATTACATCCGCCTGGGGCAATACTGTAACCATTCCCACCGGCAATTACGCCATGATTTGTGAGCCATATGACGAAAACCAATATAAAATGGTGGGGCTTTCCTGGGGCTCGGAGGCTGTAACGATTCCTAGCGGCGGGGCTATTTTTACCGCCAATTATGAAATTAACGGATTTTTAAATTTAAATTTTGCTCAGGGAGATGTGATTCGTGTTGAAACAAACCTGACCCCTGATATATCTGCCATAAAAGAGTCCGTTGGCGGTAACACACTGCTTGTAAAAGATGGCGCAATCTATCCTTTCACAAATGATATTGCAGGCAAAAACCCTCGCTCTGCCGTTGGCGTTTCTGCATCCGGTGACACCTTGTATCTCGTCACCGTTCAGGGCAGATTGTCTGATTGCCCCGGTATGACACAGGCTGAGCTTGCGCAGTTTATGATCGACCTTGGTTGTGCTTCTGCCATGAACCTTGATGGTGGCGGCAGCACCACAATGGTAACCGAAAACAGGTTTACCGGCGGTCAGGATGTTAAAAGCGGCAACTCTTCTCTTCGTCAGGTTTCAAACGCCTTAGGCGTTGTATCTCACCTAAAACCCTTAAGCGGCGCAGCTGGTGGCGAAATTAAAGTGTCTGCTGATACCGTTATCTGCGGTGGCAGCATTGATGTTTCCTATATGTTCTATGACCGGAACTATAACCGGATTCCGGATGTTCTGCCATTTATTCAAACATCGGACAGCGAGGCCACTATCTCTGATAACCGCATTACCTTTAAAACGCCCGGTAAGCATACTGTTTCTGTTTCCTATCAGGACATTGTAACCGAAACCGAAGTTTTGGTACTGGGCGATATCTTCTCCATCAGCATCAGCCCCGAAAAGGTGAACGCTACCGAGAAAGACCAGACCTTTACTGTAGCTGCTTATGACCGAAATGGTCACAGTGCGCCTCTTTCTGCTTCATCAGTATCCTTTACCCAAACAGGGGGCCTGACCATAAGCGGCAACACGGTTAAAAAAACCGGGGCAACGGGCACTGTAACTGCAACCTATAAAAATCTGACGGCTAATGCCGTTGTCAATGGCGAAAAATACATCCGTACTGATGATATTGTGGAAACCGACGGTTTCTATGGCACTGTGCAGGGTGGCGAAAAAATCACTGTTATCAGCACAAACAAACCTCAAAGATTCATTGGACTTCTGCAGCTGAAAAAATACTTAAACAGCATTAAGGATGCCGGTGATATCTATGCTCCCTCAACCCTGTATGATAATTGGGGCATCGTAGAGAATTACACAACAGCAGAGAGCTTTTCTGACCGCACCATAGAAAACAGCAGAATTATTACCCTGTCCTTACAAAATTCTTCGTCCATCCGGCTGACAGACAGCACAGCCTGGGGTAAAATTAAAAACATTTGCCAAAATGCCACAGAAAAAAATATTATCTTTATTTTAGATACAAACATCACAAAGCTTGATAAAAATGAAAGAACCGTTTGGGATTACTATATGAATCAGTTAACTGCAAAGGGTAAAAACGTTTTCGTTGTCTCCCCCGGCATTAAAACCTCTGCCGAACCCGAAAATGGTGTCCGTTATCTCTATCTGGGCGCACCGGGACAAAGCACAACTGATTCGGTTTTATATGATTTAAACCAGGCGTCCCCCCTGCGCTTTACCTTTAAGGGTGACGAGATTAAATACTGTTTTGAATAACTTTGTATAAAAAAGAAGCCTTTTAGACGGCTTCTTTTTTATACAACAAAACTTACGAGAACACAGAGCAGATGGCTGCATTCCCTGCTGATTTTTCACAAAAATTGAAAATATTTTCATTTTTATAAAAATATATCTAGTATTTTTCGAAGAAGTATGATATACTATAAATAATTATGTTCCCAAGTATGTAACATAAATTGTTGTTATAAAAGGAGGTTTTCCTATGGCAATTAAAACTGAAAACGAACATGGCACAATTGTTATGAGTAACACTGTTATTGCACACATCGCAGGTATGGTAGCCACCAGTTGCTACGGCGTTGTGGGTATGGCGTACAGAAATGCCGGTGACACAGTTGCAAGCCTTTTAAAATGGGATACGATTACTAAAGGTATCAAAGTGACAACAGAAGATGATAAAATTAATATTGACCTGCATATCATCGTGGAATACGGCGTGAATATTAAAGTAATATCTGACAGTATCATCAGCAGCGTTCGCTACAATGTTGAAAACATGACCGGCTTCCGTGTTGGTCAGGTAACTGTGAACGTTGAAGGAATCCGTGTGGATTAATTCGGAGGTGCATGACTTGGTATATACAATGGATGCCGCGGAGTTTTCAAAAACTCTGATTTCTGCGGCCAACAAACTTGTCAATAATAAAACAATTTTAAATGATTTAAACGTGTTCCCCGTTCCTGACGGTGACACAGGTTCTAATATGTCTATGACCGTAACCGCTGCTGTCAGCGAGTTAATGGGTCGTGATTTTGAAACTGTTGGCGATGTAATGAACGTTGTTGCCAGTGCTTCCCTGCGTGGTGCCCGTGGTAACTCCGGTGTTATTTTGTCCCAGCTGTTTCGCGGTATGTCAAAGCAGCTTAAGGACTGCAAAATTGCAGATGCAGCTGACATTGGCAAAGCTTTTACAGAGGGCGTTGCCACCGCCTACCGTGCGGTTATGAAACCGGTGGAAGGCACCATGCTGTCCGTCTCCCGTGATGGTGCAGAGGGCGCTAATGCATATCTTGCCGACAACAACGAAATCATCGCTATGCTTAGAGCAACAGTTGATGCTGCCCAAAAGAGCCTTGACAGAACACCGGAAATTTTACCGGCATTAAAGGCTGCAGGTGTTGTTGACTCCGGCGGTCAAGGCATTTTGTATTTATTAGAAGGTGCCCTTACTTATTTAGAAACCGGTAAAATGATAGAACGTGAGGACGGCGAAGTGGTTGCCGCTCCTAAAGCACGTTCTGCGAAAGTAGCAGACAGTGACATTAAATTTGGATATTGCACCGAGTTTATTATTGAAAAGAATAACGGTGCTGCTTCCAGCGACCTGTTTTCTAAAAACATCTCCAAAAAAGGCGACTCTATGGTTGTGGTGGATGATGAAACCATCATCAAGGTGCACATTCACACCAACAACCCCGGCTATGTTATTGAGGAAGCCTTAAAATTAGGTGCTTTGATTAATATTAAAATTGATAATATGCGTTATCAGCATAATGAGCTTGCCTCAGCCCCGGCTGAAAGTAAACCTGCTGAGCCTCCTGCTCCTTATGGTTTTGCTGCTGTAGCTGCCGGCGAGGGAATGGAAGCCTTGTTCCGTGATATGGGTACAAACGAAGTCATCTTAGGTGGACAGACAATGAACCCCAGCACAGATGATATTTTAGCAGCGGTAAACAAAGTAAACGCAGAAACTGTTTTTGTGCTGCCCAACAATAAAAACATTATTATGGCAGCTGAACAGGTTGATGCACTGACGGATAAAAACGTTGTGGTCATCCCCACCCGCTCCATTCCGGAAGGCATTTCAGCAATTCTTGCCTTTATGCCTGATGCAAATCCGGATGAAAACAAAGAGGCTATGACAGAAGCTGCTTCTTTGGTTAAAACCGGTAATGTAACTTATGCTGTAAGAGAATTTAATTTAAATGGCGAAACAATGCCTGAAGGCAAAATCATTGGCCTCACCGGAAAAAACATTTTAGCCGCAGGTGATGACCCTGCCGAAGTCACAAAAGAATTGCTCACCAGTATGATTGATGAAGACAGTGCTATCATCAACGTTTTCTATGGCGAGGATGTAACTGACGATGAGGCAGAAGCCATGCAGGCATATTTAGAAGAAACATATGCTGATTGTGATGTTTTAGTGCACAACGGCAAACAACCCCTGTATTATTACATTGTTTCGGTTGAATAACCCTATGCCCAAATAAGAGGAGGACTGCTGTCATGACAAATCCGGAACTTTCCAGCAGCATAACAGAGCTCTCCGGTGTCGGTGCAAAACGCGCTGCCGCTTTTTCCAAACTGGGCATTTTTACTGTGGCAGATTTATTGTCTCACTACCCCCGCGCCTATGAAAACAGGGGCATTTATAAAAAAATTATAGAACTTTCACACGAAGAAACGGTCTCTGTTCGCGGGGTCGTTTCTTCTTCTGTTAAGACCAATATTATTCGAAAAAACCTGCGGATTTCCACCGTCAAAGTATCCGATGGAACAGGCTTTATCGAGCTTGTCTGGTTTAACAATCGTTTCATTGAGGGGCGGCTGAAAAAAGGTGAAATGTATGACTTTTACGGCAAAGTGCAGCTGACTCCTAAAAAACAGATGCAAACCCCGATTTTTGAACGTGCCGGCGAGAGAAAATTGCTCGGCAAAATTATGCCTATCTACCCTTTAACAGAGGGTTTGACTGACAGCATTCTTTCTGATTGCATCTCCCAGGCTCTTTCTGCCTGTCAGGGGCAGATAGCGGACCCACTCCCCGGCGTGCTTCGCAGCAAGTTTTCTCTTTGTGAGATTAATTATGCAATTGAAAATATCCATTTTCCGACTGACGGTGACGCATATCGTGCTGCGCGGAGAAGGCTCGCCTTTGAGGAGTTGTTTTTCTTTCAAACGGCACTATTTTCCCTGAAAAAAAGACAAAACACCTGTCGGGCGCCACAGCTTGGTGCTGCTATACAACCTTTTATAAACGCCTTGCCTTTCACCCCCACCGGTGCACAAAGCCGGGTTATGGGTGAAATTGCAAAAGACATTGCCTCATCAAAAGTGATGAACCGCTTGGTCTGCGGTGATGTTGGCTCCGGTAAAACCGTTGTTGCCGCCGCCGCTGTTTACGCCGCCGCCAAAAGCGGTTTTCAAATCGCTTTTATGGCACCCACAGAAATTTTAGCCGTGCAGCACTACAATAACCTGAAAAAACTGTTTGATTCTCACGGCGTCACTGTTGAGCTATTGGTTGGCTCTTTGCCTGCAAAAGAAAAACGCGGTATTCTCGCACGGCTTAAAGACGG
>JAZSJR010000147.1:0-8344 GCA_045534415.1 Clostridia bacterium | reverse complement strand
CAATGATTCTTTCCGTCCATTGCAGAGGAATAACGGTGTTGCCCGATGTATCTTCAATCCCATAATAAATTCCGAACGACGGTTCTTTAGGCGTGACCATAATGTACTTAAAATCAAGGCTTGCAAGTTCCTTAGAGCCGTATTTTGCAACCCTGCCCCACTTGTCTATAAAAACAGTATCACTTGTGCCGTTTGTTGCGGTTGCATAGCCTAAGGATGTATCAAAATCTTCCGCCACCCAATAAGAATCCGGCGGCAGAATTTCCGTCCCGTCTTCTTTGATAAAGCCGTACTTTCCATTGGTATAGGTGCCGTAGTCGCTTAATATGCCATCTGCACATACTCGTGCAATGCCGCCGCTGAAGCCGTAGGCATACTCATATCTAAAGGGAATAACAACGTTACCATAGGAATTGATATACCCGAATTTTCCGTCAAGGCTGACAGCAAGCAAATCTGATTTCCCGTCGCCCCAACGAAGAGATATATGATCTATATAACCAACAGTTCGTGCTTCCGTCTTTGCATGCACATCTATAAAGGCATCATATATAAACTCTGTAACCTGCTCACCCTTTGCATTAAAAAAGCCGATTTTTTCATTTTCACCCAAAAGGGCAATGAGACCATTGGGCGTGACGGTTTTTGCTGCCGGTGAATAGTCAACAATAACTTCACCCATATAATTCACAATTGCCGATTCACCCAAACGCCATACTCTGGCCAGTCCGTTACCAAAGGCATAGTCTGCCACTCTATCTTCATAGCCCGTGTCTTCTATATATGAAGCATCCATGGCGCACACATTGAGAGTAAGGACCGCCATAAGCAGAACCAAAGAAATTATCGTTTTTTTCATATCAATCACTCCTCTTTATGGATCTTGTTGCATCCATCTTTGATATAATTGTATCATACCGGCCTAAGTTTGACAAGGTGAAAGAAAAAAGAGCAATTCCCTACATCTCCTTAAACCCATCACCCCGCACCTCGCGGACATCAGATATAATGACGAATGCGTTATCATCAAACTCTTTCACCTTATTTAAAACCTGTTGCACTTCTTTGCTTTTCACAATACACATCAGCATCATCTGGTCTTTTCCGGAATAACACCCTTTGCTATAAATACCTGTAACGCCACGCACCATATCTGACATAACAAACCGGGCAATTTCTTCATTCTTTTCAGAAATAATATAAACCGATTTTGCAAAGTCACCTCTGACTAAAATAAAATCCATCACCTTACTGCTGATGTATAAGGATATTACTGAATAAAACATAATAGTCACATCTTCAAAGGCAAAGCCGGAAGCTAAAATAACACCAGTATCAATGAGCAAAATAAAGGTTGCAACACTGATATGGCGAAATACTCTGTTAAGCATCAGTGCCGCAAAATCAGAGCCACCGGTTGATCCATCCCGCAAAATCGTAAGACCAACACCCAGACCCACCAAAATGCCGCCAAAAACAGCGCAAATAAGCATATCATCACGATAGCCCCCAAAATTCTCCGTCACGCGAAGAAACAACGAAAGAAACACAATTCCGGTTAAGTTTTTTGCTATCATAGATTTTTTCAATGTTTTAAATCCAAAGGCAAAAAGCACAAGATTAATAAACAGGGTTGTTGCCCACACAGGTATGCGAAGCATATGGTAAAACACGGTCGCCACACCACTGACACCACCAATAGAGATTTTGACCGGTACTAAGAAGAAGTTAATGGAAAAAGCCAAAAGAAAAGTCCCTAGAGCAATGACAAAGTAATCAATAATTTTCTTTCTCATATAAAACCACCCATCGTCATAATTTTTCATTCTCCCTGCTTATTTATGTGCAGAATTAAAAAAACTATTATGAATAAAAAAGAACGGCTTTCACAATGAAAGCCGTTCTTTTTTATTCAATTTCAGAGCCACAACCGCAGTTGCAGCCACCCTGATTCCGACTGCTGCAAGACTTACAGGCAGGGCAACCAATACATTTATTACCCCTTTTTTTCGCTTTATACACATACAAGCCGGCAAGTCCTAAAATAATTACGAGAACTGCAATAATGATTACATTTTCCATAGAAAAACTCCTTATTTAGCTACCGCTTTCTGCTGTTTTAAAGCATATTCTGCCTTCAGCTTTTGTTCAGCACGGATACAGAGATAAACAATAATCGCCGCCATCACCAAAACAGCAATCAAGCCGGGAACGAAGGCTGTGCCGAGGGTACCTGCGGTAACCAATGTACCAATCTGATATACAAAGAAGCCCACCGTAAAACCAACTGCTAATTGCAAGCCAATGCCACCCCATAGCCATTTAGCACTCTTCATTTCAGCGTTCATGGCACCGATTGCCGCAAAGCAAGGCGGCGAAAACAGATTAAACATTAAATACGCAAGCGCTGCAGCCTTAGTGATTGCAAAAACAGTTGCAACCTCAGCGCCTGCACCTTCCATCAAAGCCAGTTCTTCAGTATCAATCAGGTTGCCGAGACCGGCAAAGCAAACTGCCAGCGTACCAACCACATTTTCCTTTGCAATAAAGCCGGTAACGGCAGCAGCCGCTAACTGCCAGGACAAAACACCAACAACAGGAACCAAAAGATACGCAAAGGGGCCTGCAATAGAAGCTAAGATAGATTCATTTGCAGATTCAGCCACCGTAAAGCTCCAAGTAAAGGTCTGCATAATCTGTACTGCGGTGTTGCACAGCAGAATAATGGTTGCAGCTTTTACAATGTATGCCCAACCACGGTTACACATAGATTTTACCGCACCCCAAAGACCGGGAACCTTATATTCCGGCAATTCAATAATGAAGAAAGACTTTCTGGCTCTATAACCGGTAATTTTGTTGATTAAAAGGGCACATAAGAAAATCAGAACAATACCGGACAGATACATTGTTGCACTAACCCAGCCTGCATCTTCAAAAAAAGCACCGGCAAACAGAGCAATAACAGGAATTTTCGCCCCACAGGGCATAAAGGGGGCAAGCATAGCTGTTGCCCGTCTTTCCCGCTCATTTCTAATGGTACGGCTTGCCATAATGCCGGGCACAGCACAACCGACGGTAATAACGAAAGGAATCACTGACTTACCGGAAAGACCGACCTTTTTAAAGATGGGGTCAAGCACCACCGCAACGCGGGACATGTAGCCACAGTCTTCTAAAAGGGCAATCAGGAAATACATAACCATAACAAGGGGTAAAAAGCCGATAACGGCAATCACACCGCCGATAACACCATCAACCAAAAGGGCAGATAAAAGCGGATTTGCATCAGCCAAAAGCTCGCCTACCCAGCCCTGAAAGGCTTCCAACCAAAAGACCAGAAGGTCAGCAATGGGGGTACCCACCCAAACCTGAGAAATCTGGAAGACTAGATACATCACAATTGCAAAAATAGGGATGCCCAGCCATTTATTGGTCAGAACGGCATCAATTTTATCCTGATAGTTCCGCTCGCGAGTCAAAACCTTACGGGTTTCAACAGAAGCAACAATTTTATTAACAAAGTCAAAACGGGCTCTGTCAGCCTTCTCTACTTCCTGCTTGCTGGAGAGGTCAATATCGCCCTGATTATAAGGCGCACTCTGGGTTTTACCTTTTTGCAAAACAACTGCAGAAACAACCTCTTTCAGCCCATCAGAGGCAGAAGAAACAGTTTCAATGACAGGGCAGCCTAACTTTTCAGACAGTGCCGCGGCGTCAATAACCGTTTTCTTCTTTTTGTTAATATCTGCTTTGTTAAGTGCCACAACCATAGGGATGCCAAGTTCTAACAACTGTGTGGTAAAAAACAGGCTACGGCTTAAGTTTGTGCCATCTACAATATTAATGATAACATCCGGGTTTTCTTGTTTAACATAAGTACTTGTAATGCTTTCCTCTGAGGTAAAGGGAGACATAGAATATGCGCCAGGCAGGTCAACTGCAATCAGGTCCTCAGTTCCTGTAGTATAGCTCTTTTTAATCGCATGTTCCTTTTTCTCAACGGTAACGCCCGCCCAGTTTCCAACCTTTTCATTGCTTCCGGTCAAAGCGTTAAACATGGTGGTTTTACCGCTGTTTGGATTACCTGTTAAGGCAATTCTCATATAGGTTTCCTCCTTGAAAATTTTTCTATGTAGTATTTCCCGGCTAGTTAGTAAAAACTAACCGTTCAGCAAAAAAATATGTAACACAAAAACACATATATTTTTTTAATAAAGCACAATAGCTTCTGCCAACTGCTTATCAATATTATAACGACCATCTTTAATGGAAACTACACAGCCGCTCTTTAAGCGAGAAATAACCGTAATCGGCTCATCACTATAGCATCCCAAAGAAAACAGAAAAGCATTTAGTTCTTCATCATCCGTATTAATTTGTTTAATAATATATTCTTTGCCTTCCTGGGCTTCCCATAAACTCATATAACTCGCCTGACTTCCACTTCATATTATAATTAGCCTAAACTAACTCACGACGTAAAAAAAAGATTAGCCTTGACTAACTACCTATAGTATACTCATATTTCCATAGTTTGTCAAGCATATTTTTTTACTTTTTTGGGTGATTAAAAAAAATCAAAAAAATTCTGTCGAATTTACAAAATGTTCATACCTCGGACAAAAAAATGTAGTATGATAAAGATACAGAAAATTCTTCTATCAGGAGGTAAGACAATGGAAGATTTCAAAAAATTTGAACAAGATGTAAATATGACCCCGAACGAAGCAAACGAACAAAACCCCGATTGGTTTTGTGATGATTATCAGGAGCAGGTTAAAAATGCTGTTCCCAAGCATTGCTCATTAGCCATTTATAAACCAAAGCCGAAACGGTTGCGGAAGCTTTTTAAAAGCCCGGTCTTTGCTGCCGTTGTCAGCTCGCTGGTAACCTGCTGCTTATGCCTTGGCATATTTGCTGCTGTGTATCAGCCGTCACCTTATTCCGGCAGCGTTCTGCCAGAGTCCGGTGATGCGTACCGCGCAAGGGGCGAAATTATTAAAACTGCTACCAACGCAGCAAGCGGTGCTCTTGGCATTCCTGAGATTTATGATTTAGCCTCTCCCACTGTTGTCACAATTTTGTGCCAGTCCCAAAGTAACGGCTATGTGCAAAGCCAGCACTCCAGTGGTTCGGGCATCATCCTCAGGGAAGATGGATACATTGTTACCAACAACCACGTGGTAGAGGGAGCTGCAAAGGTTACCGTGAACACCATTGCCGGTCAAAGCTTTGAAGCAAAAATCGTCGGTACTGACGCAAGAACTGATTTGGCAGTGTTAAAGGTTGAAAGCAAAACAGCGTTGCCTTTTGCTGAGCTGGGCGATTCTTCCACTCTGCGGGTTGGTGAAATGGCGCTTGCCATCGGTAACCCCCTGCGTGAAGAGCTGGCAGGCACCCTGACCGTTGGTTACATCAGCGCTATTAACCGCTCTATGGAAATTGACGGAAAGCAAATGACCATGATTCAGACCGATGCCGCTATTAACCCCGGTAACTCCGGCGGTGCCCTACTCAATATGTACGGTCAGGTCATCGGCATTAACACTGCAAAATCCACCGGTTATGATGTTGAGGGTCTTGGTTTTGCCATTCCCATCAACGAAGCAAAACCCATCATTGAATCCATCATTAAGCATGGTTATGTAACAGGTCGCGTTGTCATTGGCATCTCCGGTCTCACCGTAACAGATGCTATTGCAAAAGCAAACAATCTGCCCATCGGCGTATATGTGCAAGAGGTTCTCTCCGGAAGCGCTGCCGAAAAAGCAGGTCTTAAAACCGGTGATGTCATTACGGCTTGTGACGGTCAGAAAATTACCACCATTGATGAAGTGAATAAAATTCGTGATACTCATGCTGTGAATGAAATTATGACTATGGATATTGTCAGAAGCGGTAAAACCATGACGGTGCACATTGTTCTGCAGGAGGAAAAACCCTCAAATGAACCCAAAGCTGCACAGCCCCAGGAACCTTCATATCAGCAGCCTTACAGCCAGCAGATTCCTTTCCCCTTCTCCTGGTTTGGCTGGTAAAAACATAATTTGTAAAAGAACTATGAACAGGCTTGACAAAAAAATTAAATGTGATACAATAATGTTAGCACTCTCACTCGCAGAGTGCTAACATTTCTTTTTGGAGGCATAAACATGGCAAAAAAAGCATTTAAATCTGAATCAAAACGACTACTAGAGATGATGATTAACTCCATTTACACTCATAAGGAAATTTTTCTCCGTGAACTTATTTCCAACGCAAGCGATGCAACAGACAAGCTCTATTACCGCACCTTGTCTGATGAAAATCTCAGCTTTTCAAAAGAAGATTTTTACATCCGCATTGATGCAGATAAAGAAAAGCGCACTCTGACCATTACTGATACCGGTATTGGTATGACCAAAGAAGAGCTGGAGGAAAACTTAGGCACCATTGCCAAAAGCGGTTCTCTGCAGTTTAAAACTGAAAATGAAAAGGTTGAAGATGTTGACATTATTGGTCAGTTCGGCGTGGGCTTTTATTCTGCTTTTATGGTGGCAGACCGTGTCACTGTTACAAGCCGTGCCTTAGAGGCAGACTCAGCTTACCGCTGGGAAGCTGAAGATACCGAGGGCTTTACTGTTACCCCGGCAGAAAAAGAAACCGTGGGTACAGAAATTGTTCTGTATTTAAAAGAAAACACAGAAGATGAAAACTATGATGATTTTTTAGACGAATATCGTCTGCGGGCTATTGTTAAAAAATATTCTGACTACATCCATTACCCCATTTTGATGGAGGTTACAAAATACCGCCCGAAAGAAGATAATAAGGAAGAAACCGAAACATATAAAGAGGTTGAAACCTTAAATTCCATGGTGCCCATCTGGAAGAAGTCTAAATCTGAGTTAGATGACGCCACCTATAATAGCTTCTACAAGGACAAGTTCTTTGATTTTGAAGACCCCTTAGCAACCATTCACACCAGCGCAGAGGGTCTTACAAGCTACACTGCCCTGTTATACATTCCTGCTCATGCACCCTATGATTTTTATACCAAGGATTTTGAAAAGGGGCTGCAGCTTTATGCAAATGGCGTTATGATTATGGAAAAATGCAGCGAGCTTTTGCCTGAATGCTTCCGCTTTGTTAAGGGCTTAGTGGATTCTGCTGACCTCTCCTTAAACATCTCCCGTGAGATTCTGCAGCACGACCGTCAGCTTAAGTCCATTGCTTCTCACTTGCAGAAAAAAATTAAGGCAGAGCTTACCTCTATGCTGAAAAACGACAGAGAAAAATATGAAAAGTTCTATCAGAACTTCTCCCGTCAAATTAAATTCGGCGTGTATGATAACTTTGGAAGAGACAAAGACCTGCTGTCTGACCTTTTGATGTATTACTCCTCTGACGAAAAGAAGCTTGTCACCTTATCTGAATATGTTTCCCGTATGAAAGAAGAACAGAAATACATCTACTATGCTTGCGGTGACAGCATTGAAAAAATTGAAAAACTGCCCCAGACAGAGCTTGTTGCAGATAAGGGATGCGAAATTCTGTACTTTATCGACGAAGTGGATGAATTTGCGATTCAGATGCTTGCTGAATTTGAGGGTAAGAGCTTTAAATCTGTTTCTGCCGGAGATTTAGACATTGAAACAGAAGAAGAAAAGAAAGAAAACGAAAAGAAGAAAGAAGAAAACAAAGACCTGTTCCTCTTCTTAACTGATGCGCTTTCTGAAAAGGTTAAAGAGGTTCGCGCTTCTTCCCGCTTAAAATCTCATCCGGTTTGTTTGACTAGTGACGGCGCCCTGTCCATCGAAATGGAAAAAGTGTTAAACGCAATGCCCAATGACCAAAAGGTTAAGGCAGAACGTATTTTGGAAATTAACGTAAATCATCCTGTTTTTGCAAAATTATCTGCATTACTTTCTGGTGATAAGGACAAACTAAAACAGTATGCCGGCGTTTTATATGACAGTGCCCTGCTCATTGAGGGTCTGCCCCTTGAAGACCCAGTGGCGTATACAAATGCCATTTGCGAACTGATGCAGTAAACAGGTGTAGCAAAATGCACAGAGCACAGAAAAATCGTATTTTTTAGGGAAAATCCTTGCAAGCAAAATGCAGGCAGAAATTCGTCATCAAACGAATTTCTGCCTGAAAATCACTTTTTGCTTTGAATAAACTTCACTACTCGACGTACCCATGTACGCCTTCGGGATTCAGTTTATCCACTCTGCACTATTTTGCTTCCACCTGTAAGTGTGTTATTCTTTTACCTCCCCATAAACCATCATTTTAAGCCATTGAAAAAAAATTAAAAAAAATTTTTTAAAAAACATATTGACAAGTCAAAAATTAT
>JAZSJR010000014.1:0-2239 GCA_045534415.1 Clostridia bacterium | reverse complement strand
GTGTTGAAAAGGCAGTTTCAGGGGTTTCTGGCGTTACCGAGTGTTCCGTTAATCTTCTTACAAATTCTATGAATGTAAGTGGTACTGCCACCGATTCTGCGATTATTGAAGCGGTTGAAAGTGCAGGATACGGCATAGCCTTAACCTCAGGCAAAAAAGAAACCTCCATTTTGCAAGATGAATCAAAGGCACTTGTTAACAGACTGATATTATCCTCAGTATTTTTAGCAGTGCTTATGTATTTTTCAATGGGTGCGGTAATGTGGGGATTCCCTGCTCCTGAGTTTTTAAGTAGTAACCCTATGGCAATGGCTCTTTTGGAATTAATACTCTCCGCCTGCGTTTTGGTTATAAACAAAAAGTTTTTTATAAGCGGTTTTCGTGGAATTTTAAACCGTTCACCAAATATGGATACCTTGGTGGCACTCGGCTCTGGTGTTTCTTTTATATACAGCATCTACCTTATGTTTAAAATGGCTGTATCTCCGGAGCACGCAGGTCATCTTCTTCACGGACTTTACTTTGAAAGTGCCGCCATGATTTTGGCTTTAATCACCGTAGGAAAGTTTTTGGAGACACGCTCAAAAGGCAAAACCACCAATGCTCTAAAAAGTCTTATGGAGCTTGCACCCGATACAGCTTTAGTAATAAGAGACGGAGTTGAAACCGAAATTCCTGCATCAGAATTAAAATGCGGTGATATTTTCATAGTAAAACCCGGTTCTAACATTCCTTGTGACGGAGTTATAATAGAGGGTCACTCTGCGGTAAACGAGGCCGCAATAACAGGCGAATCTATACCTGTTGACAAAGAGGTTGGTGACAACGTTGCCTCTGCAACCACCAATCTTTCAGGCTTTATAAAATGTGAAGCAACACGTGTGGGCAAGGATACTACCCTATCAAAAATTATCGAAATGGTTGCAGATGCCGCAAGCTCAAAAGCGCCTATTGCCAAAATTGCAGACAAAGTGTCCGGTATATTTGTTCCGACAGTCATTGGTATTGCACTTGTTACTTTTATGGTTTGGCTTATTCTTGGTGCTGCTTTTGCCGAGGCTCTTACCCACGGAATTTCCGTTCTTGTAATAAGTTGTCCTTGTGCACTAGGTCTTGCAACACCTGTTGCTATTATGGTTTCAAGCGGTGTTGGTGCAAAAAACGGCATCCTGTTCAAAACTGCAGCGGCACTTGAAGAAACAGGCAGAGCAGAAATTATAGCACTTGACAAAACCGGTACAATAACCGAGGGTATGCCTGAAGTTACTGACATTATCCCTTGCAACATCGAACAAAATGAGTTCATAACTTATGCCTATTCTCTTGAGGCAAAAAGCGAACACCCTCTGGCAAAAGCCATTGCAAAAAAGGCTTTGGAAAACGGAATAACTCCACTTGAAACGAATCAATTTGAGGCACTTTCAGGAAGCGGTGCCGTTGCCACAATAAATAGCTCTTTAATTTCAGGTGGTAACCTTAAATTCATTTCCCAAAAAGCCAATGTTTCAAACGATTTGATAAAGCAGGCAGAAAACCTTGCCAAAAACGGCAAAACACCACTTTTCTTTGCAAAGGATGACCAATGCATTGGCATAATCGCAGTTTCTGATAGTATTAGAGAAGATAGCGTTGATGCTATCTGTCAGCTTAAAAATATGGGGCTTACCGTTGTTATGTTAACAGGCGACAACTCTCGTACTGCAGAGGCCGTAAAAGTTCAGACAGGCGTGGATGAAGTTTTTGCAGAGCTTACACCTGGCAAAAAGGAAAATGCCATATTAGAGCTTAAAAAGCGTGGTAAGGTTATAATGGTGGGCGACGGTATAAATGATGCTCCGGCATTAACCTCTGCAGACATTGGCATTGCCATCGGTCAGGGTACTGACGTTGCAATAGATGCTGCTGATATCGTTCTTATAAACAGCAAGCTATCTGATGCCGCTAAAAGCTTACGACTTAGCAGGTACACGCTTAAGAACATTAAAGAAAACTTGTTCTGGGCATTCATTTACAATGTAATCGGCATTCCGCTTGCAGCAGGCGTGTTTACCGGATTGGGCGTCAGCCTGACACCAATGTTTGGCGCTCTTGCAATGAGCCTGTCAAGTTTTTGCGTTGTTTCCAATGCTTTAAGAATAAATTTGTTTGATATAAAAAATCCTAAACACGATAGAAAAATAAGGAAAAAGGAGAAAAAAACAATGGAAAAGATTATTAAAATTGAAGGTATGATGTGTCC
>JAZSJR010000192.1:0-6070 GCA_045534415.1 Clostridia bacterium | reverse complement strand
GCAAAAGGATATAGATTTGCGAATTCCGGAGTTGGAAGATGAGATTGAAACAATTAAATCTACAACTACAAACACGGATAAGTTTATTGCACTGGCAAAAAAGTATGTGCATATACAAGAGCTAACACCCGAAATACTGTTAACATTTGTATCAAAAATCGTTATACATGAACGAAGTGAAAAACGATCGAAAAGTGCAACACAGCAAATCGATATATATTTCACTCACATAGGAAATGCAGGTCAAATTTAAGGCAAAGGAAAAGGGTGAACAGCCTAAACTGTTCACCCAACTTCCGCACCGTTACAAGTATTTCACTAAACATCCCTTAGAGAAACACACGAAAGGGTGCTTTTTTATTTAAACAAAAGGCATTAGAAAAACAGAAAATGTTTTACCGTATCCCCATTTTTGCTTAATTTTGCCTTGCATTGTCAATTTTTTTGTGTTACAATATAAAAGTATATTTATGCAATGAGATTTGATAGGAGAAACGTTATGATACTGTATCCAGCAATAGATTTACGAGGTGGAAAATGCGTCCGCTTGCTTCAGGGTGATTATGACCAGACAACGGTTTACTCTGATTCCCCCGTAGAAATGGCAAAAAAATGGGAAGCTTGTGGTGCTAGGTGGCTTCACGTTGTTGATTTGGATGGTGCACGGCAAGAGGCAAGCAACCGCGCAGTGATTTGCGAAATTGCAAAAGCTTTGTCTATTCCTGTGCAGACCGGTGGCGGTATCAGAACTATGGAAGATGTTGAGGAACTTTTCTCTGGCGGCATCAGCCGTGTTATCTTGGGCACAGTTGCAGTTAAAGACCCTGATTTCGTGGCTCTGGCGACAAAAGAATATGGGGAGAGAATTGCTGTTGGCATTGATGCAAAAGATGGCTACGCAGCTGTTTCCGGTTGGGAAGAGGTAAGCACCTGGAAAGCGACTGAAATGGCTCTTTCTATGAAAAAAATGGGTGTTCAACATATTATTTATACAGATATTGCAACTGATGGCATGTTAAAAGGGCCTAACCTTGCTGCTATGAAGGAAATGGCAGAGGTTTTTGGACCTGGTGTGATTGCCTCAGGTGGTGTTGGCAAAACAGAGGACCTTGTTGCGCTTACCAAAACAGGCGTCAGTGGTGCCATTGTGGGTAAGGCAATTTATACAGGCAGTGTTGATTTAAAACAGGCAATTTTGGAGATTGGCGGTGGAGAAACATGCTGACAAAAAGAATTATTCCTTGTTTAGATGTTCACCGCGGTCGAGTGGTTAAAGGCGTTAATTTTGTAAATTTAAAAGATGCCGGTGACCCGGTGCAGATTGCAAAGGCTTATGATGAAGCCGGTGCTGATGAATTGGTTTTTTTAGATATTACGGCGTCATCTGATGCCAGAAATATTATTGTAAACCTTGTGGAAAAAACAGCAGAACAGGTTTTCATTCCCTTCACCGTTGGCGGAGGGATTCGTACCGTGGAGGATTTCAGAGAAATTTTAAAAGCGGGTGCTGATAAAATTTCTGTTAATTCAGCGGCAATTAAACGCCCTGAACTGATTTCAGAAGCAGCCTATAAATTTGGTTCACAATGTGTTGTGGTTGCTATTGATGCAAAAAAAAGACCTGATGATACCTACAGCGTATACTTAAACGGCGGCCGTGTTGATACGGGGCTGGATGCCATAGAGTGGGCGAAAAAAGCAGAATCTTTGGGTGCCGGTGAGATTCTTTTAACCAGTATGGATACTGACGGCACAAAATCCGGTTACGATTTGCCCATTACTAAGGCAATTTCTTCGGTGGTTTCCATTCCGGTTATTGCTTCCGGCGGGGCAGGTACATTCTCCCATTTTAAGGATGCATTGACAGAGGGTGGTGCAGATGCGGTGCTTGCTGCATCACTGTTCCACTATAAGGAAATGACCATTTCAGAACTTAAACAGTATTTAAAGCAAGAAAATATACCGGTTCGGTTATAAGGAAAGGAAGTTTTAACATGTTAAAATTTGATGAAAAGGGTTTAATTCCGGCTATTGCACAGGATTATATTTCCGGTCGTGTTCTGATGCTGGCTTATATGAATGAAGAGTCTTTAAAAATTACACAGGAAACCGGAAAAGCAACATTCTTTTCACGTTCACGTCAGTGCCTTTGGACAAAGGGTGAACATTCCGGCAACATTCTTTATGTAAAAGAAATTTTGGTTGACTGTGATGAAGATACTTTAATTTTAAAGGTTGACCCTGCAGGTCCTGCTTGCCATACCGGTGAAAAAACATGTTTCTTTAGAAAACTGGAGGCTGATGGCAGCCTGACAGAGCAGAAGAAAGAAACCGTTGCTTTATCTGTTTTGAAAGATGTTTATGATGTGATTGTTGACAGAAAGAAGAACCCCAAGGAAGGTTCTTATACAAATTATCTGTTTACAAAAGGTATTGACAAACAGCTGAAAAAGATTGGTGAAGAATCTGCAGAAATTATCATTGCGGCTAAAAATCCGGATATTTCTGAGCTTGAATATGAATCCTGCGACTTTTTATATCACCTGATGGTGGTTATGGTTGAGCGTGGACTCACCTGGGAAAACTTAATGTCTGAACTTGACAAACGTAGATAATAAACGGAGATAAGAATATGAAACTAATGGCAGTGATTTGTGAATATAATCCCTTTCACAACGGACATGCCTATCAGCTTCAAAAACAAAAAGAGGCACTCGGTTGTGACGGTGTAATCTGTCTGATGAGTGGCTCTTTTGTTCAACGTGGGGAACCTGCTATTTTTGATAAGTGGGCAAGGAGTGAGATGGCACTTACATCCGGCTGTGACCTGGTGTTGGAGCTGCCGGTTATTTATAGCCTACAATCGGCAGAGGGGTTTGCCTATGGCGGTGTTTCTCTCCTTGCGGCTTTGGGTTATGAGGGTTATTTGTGCTTTGGTAGTGAAAATGGCGATGTTACGGTGCTGCAGAATGTGGCTAAGGTAAGTGATACCTCTCTCTATCAAACCAGCCTGAAAAAGCATTTGGAAACCGGAATCAGCTATCCTAAAGCCTGTGCTTTGGCTCAAAGTGAACTTTGCGGTGAAATGCTTCTTCCCAATGATATGCTGGGTGTTGAATATATAAAAGCGATTAACGCTTTGGGTGCTGATATTAAACCTGTGGTGATTAAGCGGGAGCAGGGGATGCATGATGAGCTTGTGCCGGATGGTGACTTTCTCAGTGCTACCGGTGTGCGTAAGCGGTTGCTCTCCGGTGAAGATATTAAAGATTTTGTGCCCAAAGCAGTTTTATCCATTATTAACCGTGAGATTCAGGCTGGACGTGGTCCGGTTACGACGGATGAACTAGGCACCTTTTTGTGCTATGCGTTGCGCTGTGGAGATAAAAATACGCTTTCTTGCATCAGCGGTGTTTCTGAAGGACTGGAAAATCGATTAGCTGATGCTGCAGAGGAATTTCGTTCCTTCTATGACCTTGCAATGGCTGCAAAAACAAAGCGATATCCATACACAAGAATCTGTCGTGTTCTGCTAAATGTTCTTTTGGGAATCACCCATGAAGATGCGGCATTACCGCCTGCTTATGCACGCATTTTAGGTGTGGGTAAGAATGGCGGCGCTATCATTAAAGCGCTGCAAAAGTCATCTTCTGTACCTCTTATCAATAAAATGGCTGCAGCGACCTTTTCTGATATGGGTGCTAAGCGGTTATTTTCTTTAGATGTGGCAGCAACGGATTTATATGCTCTTTTATATCCGCAAAAAACCACAGAGAAAAGCGGCATGGATTTTTACCGTTCCCCTGTGGTTTTGGTTAATGATTAAATAAATCTAAAATTTGTTCCCGACTCATACCTTGTAAAATGCTACTATCGTCTGGCAGAATTTGTTCTGCCAGACTTTGTTTTTTTTCGGCAAGTGCCAGAATTTTTTCTTCAATCGTTTCCTTGGCAATTAATTTATAAACAGTTACGTTATTTTTCTGACCAATACGGTGGGCGCGGTCCGTTGCCTGATTTTGCGCACTTAAGTTCCACCAGGGGTCATAATGAATGACCACATCAGCGCCGGTTAAATTAAGACCGGTGCCGCCTGCTTTTAAAGAAATTAAAAAGACGGGGGTATCATCCCGGTTAAAGGCTTTAACCTGATGCATTCGGTCTTCTTTTTTAGTAGAGCCTTCTATCAGATAATAGGGAATGTGCCGTTCTTTTAATGCTTCTTCTAAAATAGAGAGCATTGAGGTGAACTGTGAAAACAGCAAAATTTTGTGGCCGGAGGCGATGGTGCTTTCTACGAGATTCATACATAACTCAAATTTTGCGCTCTCTTCTTTATAGTTTTCATAAAGAAGTGCCGGTTCGCAGCATAGCTGCCGGAGTCTTGTGAGCATAGCAAGAACAACCATTCTGTTTTTGCCGGAAACGTTTTGTAATTCGGTTTCAAGCTCTTTTTGCATGGAAGAAAGATTTGCAAAATATAGCTTTTTTTGTTCCGGCGCAAGGTTTGTGTATAAAATGGTTTCTGTTTTTTCCGGTAGCTCGGTTAAAACGTCTTTTTTTAAACGCCGTAAAATAAATGGTGAAACCATCCGTTTTAACTCATCCAGCGGGGCAGTATCGCCCTCTTTTATCACAGGAATCTCAAAACGACTGCGGAAGTGAGCATATTTATACAAATAACCGGGCATTAAAAAGTCAAAAATAGACCAAAGCTCTGCCATCGAGTTCTCAATGGGCGTACCGGTTAACGCAAACCGATGCTTTGCCCGGATGCTTTTCACGCAACGGGCATTTTGTGTGTTGTGATTTTTAATATATTGTGCTTCGTCAATAATTTCAAAGTCAAATACCATGTCTTTATAGTGTTCGGCATCACGTTTTAAAAGTTCATAAGAGGTGATGATGATGTCACTGCCTGTTGTATCAGATAGCAGAGCTGCACGCTCTTCCGTTGTGCCGATAATACACTTGGCAGAAAGCTCAGGTGTAAATTTCTTTACCTCCTGTTCCCAGTTTAATACCAAAGAAGCAGGACACACAACCAAAGCGTGACAAGAACCTTTTGCCTGTTTGTGAGCGGTGAGCAGGGCAAGCACCTGAATAGTTTTACCCAGACCCATATCATCTGCTAAAATACCGCCGAAACCATAGGTAGCAAGGGTATTCATCCACCAAACACCTTGTTTTTGGTAGTCACGCAGTACAGCATTTAATTGTTCTGTCAACAAGGGTAATTTTTTATCTGTTTCAGCGAAAGAACTCACGAAATCCGTAAAGCTTTTATCCTTTACGATGCCGAACTCGTTTACAGAGTCTAAATATAATGCACGATACGATGGCAAGTTAATTTCTTTTTTCTTTAAATCTGAAAGTGCAATTCCTGCACTTTCAGCCAGTGTGTTAAGCTTAATCAAGTTCGCAGAATCAAGCAATAAAAAGCTTCCGTCTTTAATTCTTAAAAATTTCTTTTTCTGCCGATATGCTGCAAGAGCTGTTGCTAAAGTGCTGGCCGAAAGATTTTCTGCAGAAATATCAACAGTTAATAATTCTGACTCCATTCGTACGCCAACCTGTGAACTTGGAAAGGGTTTTACTTTTACAGAACGCAATTCCTTGCTGATGAACAATTCTGCGCATTGATTAAAGGCAGGAATGCCTTCGTAGACCAGGTTAAACAGTAGCTCGTCGTCTGCTTGAAAGACTGCCATACCGGGCGTTTTTCCTGTTTCGGGAAAGTATTGCTTAATTAAATTTTCAATTTTTGTTTCGCCCTCAATATCCCAAACGGTTTGCAAATCACGATTTTGGTCAAAGGCGGTAAAACACAGGTCGCCATAGTAAAACTCAGCTCTGGCGGTTACGTTTTTTTCAGCTTCTGTATCTAAGTAAATTTTTGTTTTCAGTGCCGGCGGAATAAAATCCTGGTCTTTTGCCTCCAGTGTAATGAAATGTGAAGCAGGTTTTAACACCATACTGTAAAAAGTGCGCATGTCTTCAGCCAAAACAACAGGATTGGTTTCGCTACCAGCAAAACGCCCCAACAGGCCACCGCAGGCATCAGAAAATT
>JAZSJR010000171.1:0-2459 GCA_045534415.1 Clostridia bacterium | reverse complement strand
AACTTCTTTATTTTATGTAAAAAACACATATTATAAAATACAATAACATTTTTGTTGTTGTTTTTATCTTTTTGTGCTATAATGTTTTGTGTAGTGCTTAAAAGCGCTTGTTTGAAGAATACTCACAGACTACTCTATAATATTGAATGGATGTGTTTAGATTTTATGATTAAAGAAGAAAGAGAATTCGAAATCGATATTGCCGAAATTTTGTGGGCTTTTTGGAAAAAGCTATGGTGCATAATTTTAGCAGCCTTGATTTTGGGCGGAGCAAGTTATTTTTACGCAAAGTTTAATGCCAAGCCCACCTATAATGCCGGTGCTATGCTTATTATCAATAATAAGCCTGATGGCAGAGATTATTTGTCCTCAGACCTACTTAACACCTCTAAGGAACTGGCAAATACATATACCATTATTATTAAAAGCCGTACGGTATTGGACAAGGTTATAAATGATTTGAGATTAGATATGACCTACGAAGAATTGTGCGAAGCGGTGTCTGTTTCAACAGTAGAAGAAACCCCGGTTCTGAAAATCAATGTTAACCATAGCGAAAGGGCCACGGCAATTAAAATAGCAGACAAAATTTTGGAAATCACTCCCGATGTTATTGTCAGCGCTATGGATGTGGGTTCGGTTAATGTGGTTGAAGCCACTTCCGCCCCTTATGAGCCATATATCCCGTCTGCAACAAAACCGGCTATTATATTTGCAATCATCGGTGCTGTTTTAGTTTGCCTTGTCATCGCATTGACCATCGTTTTAGACAACACCTATAAATCTGAGAGAGATATTACAGACGATTTAGATTATCCTGTTTTAGGCGTTATACCTACATTAGAATTAAACAAAACCGCTATTGAAAAAAGAAACGAAGTTTCTTCAGTTAGGGGGAATTTATAGTGTCTATTTTTAAGCAAAAAAAGCGTGTAAAACGCACAATTCATAATGATATTTTAACAGAAAATTCTCCTTTTTCCTTTGCGGAAGCATATAAGGTTCTTAGAACAAACTTTAACTATGCCGCACTAAATGGACAGTATAAAAAGATTGTTGTTACCAGCTCTATTCAGGGAGAGGGCAAATCAAGCGTTTCCATAAACTTAGCAACAACACTTGCAGCAAACGGTTCAAAGGTACTTCTTATTGATGCGGATATGAGAAATCCTTCTATCCACCGCTATTTAAGAATTAAACGCCCTGTAAACACCGGTTTGTCCTCTGTTCTAGTAGGCGATGCCCCCTTAGAGAAATGTCTCTTCCAGACACCGCAAGGCTTTACCGTGCTTTTAGGCGGACCCATTCCTCCAACACCGGTTGAAATGCTTTCCTCTAAAACAATGGCCGAGCTTATGGACTTTTTCTCTGAGCATTATGACTATATCATTTGCGATGCACCTCCTGTTGGCGTTGTTACAGATGCAGCAGCATTAAGTTTAATTTGCGATGGTGTTTTGTTTGTAGTTAAACAAAAATACGCAACAAAATTCCAGGTGCATAACGCCATTCAGAAGCTAGAGTCAGTACAGGCAAATGTTTTGGGCGTGGTTATGAATCAATATAATATTAAAGAAGACTCAGGCAAAAATTACGGTTATTACCGCTACAAAAAATACTATTATAAATACGGTGATAACAACTAATGAAGTGCTTGTCTTTAACCGACATTCATACCCACATTTTACCTCTTATTGATGATGGTGCATCAGATATAACAGAAGCTCTTAGTTTGCTAAAATCCCAAAAGGAAAGAAAAGTTGATAGGGTTGTGTTAACCCCCCATTTCAACCCGCAAAAACAAGAGCTTGATGAATTTATGGATAAACGGGAGTCGTGCTTTAAACTTCTTATGGAAAACTACGATGCCGCTACTATGCCAGAGCTCCGCCTTGGAGCAGAGGTTATGTACTCTCCTGACATAATGAATCTTGACCTTAAAAAGCTTACTCTTTGCAATGGAGATTATCTGCTTTTAGAACTGGATGACCTTGTTTTTCCTCCCCATATCAACTCAATTATTTCTGAACTTACAATAATAGGAATTACCCCTGTTTTAGCACATGTTGAGCGTTGTCTTTATTTTAGGAAAAACCCCCGCCTTTTGTATGAGCTAACCCTCAAAGGAGCCATTGCTCATGTAACGGCAGAAACTATTTTAGCCAGCTATGACAACGGGTTTTGTAAAGCACTTTTGAATAAAGGCTATGTTCATTTTGCCGCTTCGGACGCCCATGATAGTAAAAACCGTCCTCCAAATCTAGCACAAAGCTTTGAAATGCTTCCAGAGGAGCTAACTGCATCCTTAGAAGATGCCGCCCGTAGCGTTTGGGACAATACTCCCCTTTACCCCTTTAACTATGAGAAAATAATTAAGGTTTTTGGGAAATATTATTGATATAAAAAAATAAAAACCTGTCGATTGTAGACAGGTTTTTATTTTTGGCTGGGGAATAGGG
>JAZSJR010000152.1:0-4525 GCA_045534415.1 Clostridia bacterium | reverse complement strand
AATCAAAAACGCACTTGTGCGTAGCCAGTAGTATTAGGGCTATGCCCGAAAATGAACCCCCCCCGTTATACGGGGGGATATTTATTATTCATCTTTAATGTTTCCTTTTTCTATGTTTCTCTCTACCATCTCTTGTATGTAGTTCCACAAAAGGAGAGAGCCGTCGGGTGTTTTTTTATTTCGTTTCTCAATTTGCGATTTTGTGACCTTGTGGGCACGCCAATCCATACCATTGTGCAAATCGTTCAGCATCATGGGTTGCAAGCTATCCATAACACGGGCAAACTTTGCTTCAGGTGTTTGGCAGGCTTCAAATTCATAGAATAATGCTTTTAGCTCTTCCTTTTGTTCCGTTGGCAGCATGCCAAAGATTCTTTCAGCAGCTTTTTCTTCTCGTTCTTCTTTTGTTGATAACCCCTCGGCATCGTAGGCATAGGTATCTCCGGCGTCAATTTCCACAATGTCGTGAATCAGTGCCATCATCATAGCCTTTGCCATATCAAATTCTTCGTTTGCATATTCTTTCAAAAGGTAAATCATAATTGCCATATGCCACGCGTGTTCAGCATCGTTTTCCCTGCGGGTTTCTGTGACGTGTGTCTGGCGAAAAATCTCTTTTTCTTTATTAATTTCAAGAACAAAGTCTAACTGTTTTTTTAGTTTTTCGTTATCCACTGGCAGTACTCCTTTAAAGTTTCACTTTACTTTGCAAAAAATCGAGAAAGGTTTTAATGTTACCGTGAACGGATTGCTTTTTGTAAAAAATATAAATGGTTTGTCTGGCGATAAAATCCACAACATTTAAGTTTTCAATATTGGAGACTTCCGGCTCTCCGGGATTGTATCTGCCAATGCCAATGCCGATGCCTGCCTGAACATATTTATTGTAGCACAAAAGGTCATTTGTCTGCACAATAAAGTTAGGAGAAAAACCCTCACTTTTGCAGGCAGCAGAAAGCATTTTGTGTGTGCTGGTATGCTCACCCATAGAGATAAAAGGTTGATTCCACAGGTCTTTTAAGTGTAGTTTTTTTCCGCACAGGGGATGGTTTTTAGCCACTTTTAATACAATTCGTTTACTGGAAAATTCAAAATAATCAAATCCGGGGTATTTTTCCGGGTCGTCGCCAATGATAATGTCATAGCTTTCAAAATCTGTATTGCCAAAGTCAAAAAAGGTTTTAAAAATTGTTTGCGGATGCAGGGCGGTGTATTCAATAATATGGTCTGTGATTTCGTTTCTTAGTGCCCGGACAGATATTTTAATTTCCTTTGTTTCAGGTGTTAATGGAGAGAGAACATCTGTTACGTGATTTAGTTCATCAAAAATCATACAGAGTGAGTTTTGCAGGGTTTTTCCGTTTTCATTCAGCTGAATCCGGTTAGAAAGCCGGTCAAAAAGCTGGCAGCCAAGCTCTGTTTCGAGTCGCTTAATAGATGCAGAAACAGAGGAAAGAGGTACCATATATTTTTGTGCTGTTTTTGCAAAGCTTTCATTTTGTGCACTTTCGTAAAAGTAGCGAAGCTGCAGAATTTCCATAAAGCATCTCCCTTTCGTTTAATTTTATTATACATTACTTTTAAAGATAATGCAATATATATTTAGATAATTATTTACAGTAATATATGAGAGAGTTATAATAAAAGGGAATTGAAAAAGGGAGAGATTTAAGTGTTTAATGAATTACGGAAGACGATTGATGCAAAATCTCAGGAATATGTTGAATTTTTAAAGGATATATGCAGTTTTGAAGCTACGGCATGGGAGAAAACAGTCATTGATGAAATGGTAGATTTCATTGAAGCATTTGCCAAAGAACGTGGCTTTTTTGTGACACGCACTCCCTATGAAACCTGTGGCGACTTTCTGACAATTGACATAAACCCTGGTGCAGAAAAGGGGCACATGTTTTTGGCACATATGGACACAGTTCATAAAAAGGGTGTTTTTGGAGAAAGGCCTGTCAGTGTTTGTGGTGATATTTTGAAAGCACCGGGTGCTATTGATTGTAAGGGTGGCATTGCGGTAGCCCTCCTTGCGATGAAAGCGTTGATGGATTGCGGCTATGGCAAGCACGCCCGGTTGATTCTGACTTCAGATGAAGAAATATCCAACATTTTAGGCGGAGACAAAGAGATACAGTTTTTTGAAGATAGTGCCACCGGCTTTAAAAGTGTGCTGAATTGCGAGGGTTCCGGTGGCGACAGGGTGGTTGTATCCCGCAAAGGCATTTGGCGGCTTGAAATTGATATTACAGGTATAAGCGGTCATTCAGGCGGTGCTGGGTCATGGTCCACACCTTTTAAGACCGCTTGAGATTTATAAAAACAGACCCATTTTCTATTCACTGGGCGATTTTGTGATTCATAACGAGTGCATTCCCTATGCACCGGAAGAAATGTTTGCCAAGCAGAATTTAACCAGTGATGCCACCATGCGCGAACTTTTTTATGACCGTTCGGCAGGATACACGAGGGGATTGATGCGTGACAGAAGAATGCTTGAAACCATTATTCCTTACTTTGAAATGGAAGATGGCAAGCTGACCTATTTAGAGCTGATGCCGGTAGAACTTAACTTTGATAAGCCGGAGGCTTGGCAAAAGGGTAACCCCCGATTCAGTTGCAAACACGGCATTATTGAAAGGCTTTCTGATATGTCAAAATCTTTTGGCACAGAAATCTCCATTGACGAACGTGGGTTTGGAATTGTAACATTATAAAAAAAAAACACTGACATATGGGGCGTACGGTTAAGTACAGTAATTTCAAAAGGCAGAAACGAAATCAATCGTTTCTGCCTTTTATCGTAGGGTTCGGCGGTTCCCGACGAACCGCAAAGGTCTTAGGATTATCCTAATTGTTTTGGAAAATGCAATACATCTTCCCTGCTCGTTACAGTATCGGACAGTTATTTATATAGTGCTAAATCAGTAAGGGCAGTATGGGTATTTACCCAGCTATCTCTATATTCGTCTTTCACTTTAATTGTCAACAAGTTGACGCCTGTCACGTCTATATTAAACTCAAAAGGCATAGTGGTGGTTACTGATTTAAATTCTTTAATCAATTTACCATCGCCATAAAACATTACACACACTTCGTGATTACCTTGATTGTATTCGTTTGAAACATCTATACCAACACTCTCAATACTTTTAGGTAAAACGATCTTTCCTAATAGCTTTTTGTACAAACTATTTAATGGATAATCTATTTTTACTTGTGCCTCGTCTTTGTCTCCTGCTATGTATCTGGCTGTATCTACAACAGTGGTCGTATGAGTTTGAAATAACATACCATTTGTATATGTTTTATTTAAATAATCAGTTATAGTTCCATTTATTCTATATAATGAGTTGTGTTGGTTTGCCTTAACAAAATTATTATACTGAATCCTATCCAAATAGTTGTCAGGTTTTGTCTGGTTTTTTTTCCCAATATAAACACTTTGTGTTGCGCCGTCCCACTCAACATCTTTCCCAAGAGCATTTGAAATAGCACGAACAGGTAAGTAGGTAGTGCCATTCATTGTAAATGGTTCTACTACGTTACCATTAGCATCTTTGGGTACAATCTCACCACCGTCAATGTAAATCTTGATATTATTGTAAAATAATTCTGCTGTTTCGCTGATTTGCTTTGCAAAGACCATTCCGCTTGTTAACATTGCACCAATTAATATACCTGCAACTAACCCTTGTAATCTTTTCTTCATTTTATTTTTACCTCCATATATGTTATTGGCTATGTTATATAGCATAACATATATTTATAACTTTTGTCAACATATAATATATGTGAGGTGAAATGTTATGGAAGATAAGCTCATTATAAATAAAAAGAATTTAAAAGGCGAAGACGGATATAAAACATTCTCTGTTCGTATAAAAGAAGAAACTGTTATAAAACTGAATAAACTGTCAGAAGAAACAAATCGTTCAAGAAATGAATTGATTAATATTTTATTAGATTATGCTATTGATAACAGTAAGGTAAAATAATGGATTTGCCAAAGCGAAAACCTACAAGGTTAAAAGGATATGATTATTCAACACCGGGAATATATTTTCTAACGATTTGTGTGAAAGATAGAAAACAGTTGCTTGGTGAAATCGTAGAGTGTGGCGATTTCAATGCACCGCAAATGATATTATCCGAGTATGGACAAATTCTTGATAAATATATCAAGCTGATGAATAAAAAACATACTTATATCAAAGTAGATAAATATGTAATCATGCCAAATCATTTTCATTTAATTCTCAACATAACAGATTACAAAAACGGTGCGTCGGAAACCGCCGCACCCTACAATAACGAAACCTCAAAATTTGTATCATTGTTAAAAAGATATTGTAATAGAGAATATGGTAAAAATATATGGCAATCCTCTTGTAATGATCACATAATCCGTGGTGAAGAAGACTATCAAAAAATATGGGAATACATAGATACAAATGTAATAAGATGGGAAAAAGATTGTTTCTATCATGATTAAAGGTCGTAGCAAAATTGCTACGAC
>JAZSJR010000223.1:0-7648 GCA_045534415.1 Clostridia bacterium | reverse complement strand
ACTTTAAAATTAACCGACCTGTTTTTGATATGCACCCACAAAGCGACAATGGCTGTTGGAATGAAATATATAAGATTAACGCCCTGCGCTGCATGCTGCTCAAGATTTAAAAAAAGCACTAAAGCCGGAATTAAAATCGTTCCCCCACCAATGCCCATACCACTGATAATACCGGAACACAGACCAATTAAAACTGCAATCATCTCATCACCATCCTAAACGCCGCAATAATCATAAAGGCACCAAATAATTTACGAAGAAAAGGTCCTGATAGCTTTTTTAACAGTTTAGCACCTAAAAAGCCACCTACCACACCACCACAGGAAGCGTATAGTGCCACACGCCAGGAAAGTCCGCCGCGGTATCCGTAAAAAAACAGGCTGACCGCCGTAAAGCAAAGGATAATGAAAATGGCGGTCGCATGGGCTTTATGCTCGTCCTGTTCTAAAAATTCTTCCAGAAAGGGTACAATCACTGTACCGCCTCCGCTTCCGAACAGACCGTTTAAAAAGCCGGCTGCAAGACCGCCAATTACAGATATTATTTTTTTGTTTTTAACAAGTTTTTTCATACCGGCTCCATTCTGCACATCGTTTGCACAAAAGAATATAAAGCTAGTATGGGTAAAACAAAGGAAAATTAAACCCTTTATGCTTCAATCTCATCAAGATTTAACTGCAGAAGCTTTGAAACACCCTTTTCCTGCATTGTTACGCCGTAAATCACATCAGCACTTTCCATAGTACCGCGTCGGTGGGTTACCAGAATAAATTGGGTTTTGCGGCTGAAACGTTTAATAAAATCAGCATAACGGTAAACGTTGTTTTCATCAAGTGCAGCCTCAATTTCATCCAAAAAGCAGAACGGCGTGGGTTTAATGCGCAAAATGGCAAATAAAAGTGCAATGGCAGAAAGGGCACGCTCACCACCGGATAAAAGGGATAGACTTTGCAGCTTCTTGCCTGGCGGTTGTACGTGAATGCTAATGCCGCACTCCAAAATGTTTTCCTCATCTTCTAAAATCAAGTCAGCCTTGCCCCCGCCAAAAAGCTCACTAAATGTGGTTTTAAAGTGCTGATTGATTTTTTCAAACTCTGTGCGGAACTGTTTTTTCATAACAGCCTGCATTTCATCAATAATTTTAATCAAATCACGCTTCGCCTTATGAAGGTCATCCCGCTGATTGGTTAAAAATTCATAGCGCTCACTCACAGAACGCAGTTCTTCAATGGCATCAACATTCACATTGCCAAGCTCACGGATTCTGCCCCGCAGAGAAGAAATTTTCTTCCCAATCTCAGCATCTGTGCCAATGTCATCCTGCTTTAAGGATTCTGCTTCAGAGAATGTCATTTCATATTCATCCCAAAGCCTTGCTATAGCAGCTTCTGACTCTGTTTCAAGTTTTTCTAGCTGCGCTTCTAAGCGGCTGTATTCTGTTTTTAAATCATACGCCGTTTCACGGGTAGACTTGGAATCACCCTGAAGTGTTTTAAGCTGCTTTTCACAATTCTGACGTTCTGTTGTAATATCCAGAATGTTTTGCTTGTGTGTTTTTATGCTAAGCTGATAACCCTCATTTTGCTTTTCCTTATCAGCTATTTCACGCTTATGTTCTTCATTCGTTTGCTCAATCTCTTTAATTTCATCTGTGCGCAGGACGGTATGGGTTGTATTTTGCTCCATTTCACGGCGAATATCCTGCATCTTTACGTCGCAAGCCGCTATATCCTGCTGACAAACAGTAATCTGGAAGCCTTTTTCCAAAATCTTATCATTCAGTTTTTGTTTGCGGTTTGAAAATGTCTCCAGGGTTTCCTCTAAAGCGTTCACTTCGGCACGCTTTGCCTGAATCTCCGCTTCTGCCTGCTCAAGTTCAAGAGCTGCCTCCTGACGTTTTCCATCTAAAGAGGATGCCTCATTCTCCATTTCCTGAACATCACGCTGAATGTCTTTTAAAGCCGCCAGCAGGGATTCTAAAATCAGGTCATGGTGCTCTCTGTCACGATCTAAAATCAACAAAACTTCTTTGTTTTCCTGATAGACATCCGTAACCTTTGCCTGTTCTTCTGCCAAATCCAAAATCTGTGCTTCCAAAGACTCACGACCACGGGAAAGCTTTTGAAGCTCGCTCTCTAATTTCTTGAGGGTCTTTTCAAGTTCTTTCATTTCCCGGTCACGGTCAAGAAGCTGATTGCCCTTTTGCTGAGAACCGCCTGCCATAGAACCGCCGGGATAAAAAGCTTCACCCTCTAATGTCACAAGACGCATGGACTGTTTATATTTTCTTGAAATGGCTATGGCATGGTCGATGGTATCAATAATAGCTGTTTTGCCAAGCAGATTCTTCACAACGCCATCATAACGTCCATCATAGCTGACAAGTTCTGATGCAACGCCTATGTAACCCACCTCGTGCTGCACCTTGCTGACATCCATCACTGTGCCGGAAACTGCAGAAATAGGCATAAAGGTGGCACGGCCTGCACCAAGCTGTTTTAAGCAGGCAATGGCCTTTTTAGCGTCATCCTCATTATCAACTACAACGTTCTGCAAAGCACCGCCAATGGCAACACCAATTGCCGTGGCATAAGGTGTATCCACAGATATGAGCTTTGAAACAGGGCCATGGATGTTCACTTTAGAAAGCATACCGTTTTGGTGCTGCTTCATAATCTCTTTAACGCTTTTATAATACCCTTCAAAGTTCTGCTCCATCTCACTTAAAAGATGAAGCCGGGTTTTCTTTTGGTTAACCGCATTTTGAAGTTCTTTTTCTTTTGCAAGCAACTCATCTAAAGATGATTGCAGGCTTTTTTCCTGCTGGGAGAGAACACCGAGCTGTTTTTCCAGTTCTGCAACAAATTCAGACTTTCTCTGGTGTTCTGAATCTAAATTGCCCGCCTTTTGCTTCTGCTCAGATAATTCTTTTTCTCTTTGACTATAAAGCTGAGATAGCTCTTGCCGTCTTGTTTTTAAATTCTGCTCAAGTAGGTTTAAGTTAGAAAGCTTAATCTTGCTTTCTGATACCTTTTCAAAGGCATCGGTAATAGCAGCCTGCAAAAGTTCAATTTGTTCTGACTGCGCACCTGTTCCCTGGTCAAATTCCAGAAGACTTGCAGAAAGCTCTTCTTTTTCTTTCTGCAAGGTTTCAAGTGATTCACGAAGTCCTGCCAGTTTTTCTTCCTCAGCGCGCAGATTCTCTGCCATCTCCTGCTTTTGGGCAGAAAGGCTTGCAACCTCTGCAAAAATACGTTCTGTCAGGCGCAAATTACCCTCAATGGTGTTTTTTAGCACCTCAATTTCACGCACGCCAATAACAGATGCTTCCTCCGCTGCCTTTAGACCCTGCTCCTCTGTTGCCATTTTCTCCGCAAGCTCTTCAAAACGCTTGTAGCACTGTTCCTGCTCACCCTCAGCTTTTGAGAGTTCCGCTTCTGTTTTGGCAAGCTGTGCACCAACTGCATCAAGCTTTTCAGATAGCACAACAGTTTGCGTTTTGCTTTTCTCAACAATGCGTAGTGCACTGTTGACCTCAAATACCTTTAACTGGTCTTTTAAATTCAAATATTTTTTTGCTTTTTCTGCCTGCTGGGTCAAAGGACCTATCTGCACTTCAAGTTCACCAATGATATCTGCCACACGATCAAGATTTTCATCTGTGTGGCGAAGTTTACGTTCAGCTTCTTCCTTGCGGTAACGATATTTTGAAATACCTGCGGCTTCTTCAAAAATCTGACGTCTGTCTTCAGATTTATTGGACAAAATCTCATCAATTTTGCCCTGACCAACCATAGAATAGCCGTCACGCCCCAAACCGGTATCCATAAAAACTTCGTGAATATCTTTAAGCCTGCAAGGTGTATCATTAATTAAATATTGACTCTCACCTGATGCAAACACCTTTCTTGTGACAGATACCTCATCAAAATCCACATTGAAATGCCTGTCGCGATTATCTAGCTTTAAGGTAACTTCAGCAAACCCAAGCCGTTTTCTGGTTTGGGTGCCGTTAAAGATAACATCTTCCATTTTGCTGCCGCGCAGCGTCTTGGCGCTTTGCTCACCAAGCACCCAACGAACCGCGTCAGAAATGTTACTCTTGCCGCTGCCGTTAGGCCCAACAATGGCTGTGATGCCTTCACTGAAGGATAATTCAATTGTATCGGCAAAGGACTTAAATCCCTGCATTTTCAAACCCTTCAAATGCATACTGCTTTACCTGCACCTTTCTGATGCCTTTCGGCATCACCTTCCTTGCAAAACCAGAAACGTTCCAAAAGGAACCATCTCGTCTTGCTGTAGTATAATATCAGTCAGCGAAAACTTTTGAATCAGTTTTCGTAAATTTTCTCTTTTTTGTCCCACCAAAATGGATACGTACCGCGGATTTACACCAAGCGCAACGCTCTGTCCATGGTACTGCGCAACCTGCTCCTCCATTCGGTTATAACACACTCTGGACATAACCAATTCGCCAAAAGCAGGATGATAAGGCCCGGCACAAATGCTCTCTTGTTCCATATCCAAAAGACCCATACGGATTACGTCAACATTGTGCTTGCAAAACATTTCGTATAACACAGCGCACTGCTCTACGGCCTCATCCACGCCCAAGGGCGTATAAAATCCGTCTTCAAACTGTTTTTGTAGTTTTGTACCCGTAAGCACCAAGGTGGGATAAATCCGCACACAATCAGCCTTAAGTGCAATAAAAGTCTCTGCCGTCTGACAGCTAGATTCAAAAGTATCTCCCGGCAAACCAAGCATCATCTGCAACCCCAGAAAAAAACCTGCATCCTTAATTTTTTTTGCAGCCTCTATGGTGAATGCAGCCTTGTGACCGCGGTGGCACTTTTCTAAAACTGCGTCGTTCATGGACTGAGCACCAAGCTCAATGGTGGTAACGCCAAATTTCTTTAACCTGTCAAGAATTTCATCATTGATATAATCCGGTCGAGTTGAAAGACGAATGCCCTGCACATATCCTTGCTCTTTTGCATCACAGGCAAGCTTTAAAAGTGCTTCTTGCTGTGCTACCGGTATTCCGGTAAAGCTACCACCAAAAAAACCGATTTCAACCACATCGTACGCACTACAGGTTGCAAGGCTCTCTGAAATAATCTCTCCGGCTTTTTCAGCTGTCATTTCATCTCTTTGCCCGGTAATGACCTTTTGATTGCAAAACAAACAATCCTGCGGGCATCCCCAATGGGGCACAAAAATGGGAATGGTTTTATGCTTCATGACCATCTACCGCTTTTGAGAGAGCATCCTTTGCAGCCATCTGTTCAGCATTCTTTTTACTGCTGCCCTCGCCCTGACCCATAACCTTGCCATTGACCGAAACCTGAACATAAAAAACCTTGCAATGGTCAGGACCGGATTCACCGGTAACCTCATAGCAAATATCTGCAAGACCTTTTTTCTGCATCTGTTCCTGCAGTGCTGTTTTATAGTCTTTAAAGCTTTTGCCCTTAACAGCAAGCAAAATTGTATCATAAAGCTGCCCCAAAAGCCACTCGCGGGTTACAGCAAAATCACTATCTAAATAAATTGCCGCAATGAGTGCTTCAAAGGCATCTGCTAAAATTGATGCCCGGGTTCTGCCGCCGGAATGCTCCTCACCCTTGCCCAAAATCAAAAATTTTCCCAGTTCAATGTTTGTTGCACATTCCTGCAGTGAACGCTCACAAACAATGGTTGCCCGGGCTTTGGTTAAATCACCCTCAGGCAGATTTTTGTAATTTTCAAATAGATAATTACTAACTACCAAACTTAAAACCGAATCGCCCAAAAACTCCAACCGCTCGTTATACAAAATATTTTTATTTCGGTTTTCATTAGCAAAGGAACTGTGAGTCAATGCTGTTTCAAGCAAAGATCTATCAGAAAATCTGTAGCCTATAATCTCCTCAAACTCTTTTAGATGATTCATATCAACATATCTCCCTGCCAATACATCATGAAAGTCCGGAAGCTTTCCGGATTTTCATGATATATTGAATATTCATTTAAAAGCCCCGCAAAAAAGCGGGGCTTTTACATTATAGTTGTGCTTTAATGTACTCAACAACGTCACCGATTGTTTTTATGTTTTCAGCTTCGCCATCTTGAAATTCCATATCAAACTCTTCTTCTAAAGCCATAACCAGCTCTACAACATCTAAAGAGTCTGCACCAAGATCATCAACGAAGGATGTTTCCTTTGAAATTGAAGCTTCATCTACTCCCATTTGCTCTGCAACTACTTTTTTAACCTTTTCAAATTCCATATTTTCACCTCCATACGATTTTAGATAAACTCTATATCCTTTAACCTGACAATGTCAGAGAAAAAGCTTATTCGGCTGTTTCTTCGGCATCATCTGCCTGAGAAAGTAACGCTTCTTTGATTTTGTCATTCACCCCGGCTGCAAGATATGTACTCGCTGCACAAACAGCATTGCAAATTGCCTTGGCATCAGAACTGCCGTGGGCTTTAAACACAACACCATCTACCCCCAAAAGAGGTACGCCACCATATTCTGAATAATCCATTTTAGCCTTAATACCCTTTAAACCGGGTTTTAAAATCATGGCAGCTAGCTTGGTGATAAAGCTTTTATAGAAAACACCTTTAAGCATTGTAAACAAAGCAGATGCCGTTCCCTCAATCAGTTTAATAACAACATTTCCTGTAAAACCATCACAAACGATGACATCTGCTGCACCATAAGGCACATCACGGGGTTCAATGTTGCCGATAAAATTAAGGGGTGCTTCTTTTAAAAGGCCATAGGTTTCTTTGGTCAGACTATTGCCCTTGGCTTCTTCAGCACCAATGTTTAAAAGCGCAACACGAGGGTTTTCAATACCTAAAACATTCTCGGCATAAATCGCTCCCATATGGGCAAACTGCAACAAAAATTCCGGTCTGCAATCCACATTTGCCCCGGCATCCAAAATCACGCCCACATTTCCAACAGTGGGCATCGGTGTTGTCAATGCAGGTCTTTTAATGCCTTTCATTCTGCCTATAAAACGAAAAGCACCGGCAAGGTATGCACCGGTATTCCCGGCAGATACCACAGCATCAGCTTCACCGTTTTTCACAAGCTGCAGCGCCACCACTAAAGAAGAATCCTTTTTCTTTCTGATGGCTTCAACAGGCGGCTCTCCTGTTTCGATAACCTCACTTGCGTGACGAATAGAAATACGTCCGGCAGGAACACTTTCTTGTGCCAATAGTTCTTTAATTTTTGTTTCATCACCAACTAAAATAATTTCATCAGAAATCTTAGTGGATGCTATGGCACAACCTTTAACGATTGCCTCCGGCGCATTATCACCACCAAAAGCGTCAACAGCGATTCTCAAAACCTACACCTACCCATACTACTTTATTACTAAAAGTATATTATAAATCCCAAAAAAATTCAAGATGTTTTATTAAAAAAGTTATAAATATTTTCCGCAACTCGTTTAGAAATTCCGGGGGCTGCGCAAAGTTCTTCCACAGTTGCACTGCGGATTTTGCTGAGGGTTTTAAAATGACGAATTAATTTCTTTCTTGTTTCTTTGCCCACGCCATCAATTTCTTCAAGCTGCGAGCCTGTCACATGCTTTGTCCTTAACTTCTTGTGGTATAAAATTGCAAAACGATGCA
>JAZSJR010000050.1:0-12697 GCA_045534415.1 Clostridia bacterium | reverse complement strand
GCTCCTCAGGGTGTAAAACCGGGGAATATGACCATGGGAGAGATTCCGGATATGATAAAAAAGAATGCGCCGGAGGGCTTCCATGCGGTTCGTGTGGAAACAGGTTTAAATGATTCTGACTATATTGAAATTATTTCAGGTTTATCTGAGGGGGATGAGGTGTATGTACCTACCTCTGCCGGCTCATCTGATAACCCCTTTGCCGGTAGGATGGGCATGGGCGGTATGAGTGGCGGAATGCCCGGTGGCATGGGCGGCGGTATGCCTGCTGGAATGCCTAGTGGCGGCATGAGTGGCAGCAGAATGACCGGGGGTAGATAAGCATGATTGAACTTCGGGATGTTTATAAAATTTATTCAGACGGCGATGGTGAAATCCGCGCTTTAGACGGAGTGAATCTTCACATTGACCGTGGTGAGTTTGTTGCCATTGTAGGTCAGTCAGGCTCCGGTAAGTCTACCTGTATGAACATCATTGGTTGCCTGGATGTGCCTACCAGCGGATCCTATTACTTAAACGGCATTGATGTAAGCACAATGAACGAGATTGAACTGTCCCATATTCGCAATCAAACCCTGGGATTTATTTTTCAGCAGTATAATCTTTTGCCAAAGCTGAATCTTCTTGAAAATGTGGAATTGCCTTTGATTTACCGGGGAATGACACCGAAGCAGAGAGAAGAAAAGGCAAGGCTTGCCTTAGAACGAGTGGGTCTTTCAGACAGGGCAAGCAAAATGCCCTCTCAACTATCCGGTGGTCAGCAGCAGAGAGTATCCATAGCTCGGGCACTAGCCGGAGACCCACCGGTGATTCTGGCAGATGAGCCTACCGGCGCTTTGGATTCTAAAACCGGTCGGGATGTGCTTGATTTTATTACAAAACTGAATAACGAGGGCACAACCATTGTTTTAATTACCCACGATATGTCTATTGCAGAAGAAGCGAAGCGTATCGTTAGAATTCAAGATGGCAAAATCATTTCGGATGCGCCGGGAAGGGGGCGTGCCTTATGAACTTTAAGCAATCTTTCATCCTGGCTCTCAAAAGCTTAAAATCCAGTAAAATGCGTTCCTTTTTAACAATGCTGGGTATTATCATCGGTGTAGCGTCGGTTATTATCCTGACCAGTATGGTTGACAGCATGAAGCAAATGATGGTGGATGAGTTTGAAAACATGGGCACCAATTTGATTACGGCAAACATCAAGGGGCGTGGGGGCAACCGAATGGTGAACCCTGAGGATATGATAAAGCTTGTAGAGGAAAAGGATACCTTATCTGCCGTTTCCCCCAACATCACCATTTCGGCCTACATAAAAAATGGGAACGAAAATCAGTCGGTTTCATGCATTGGCACAAGCGAAACCTATCATGAAATTAATAATATTGAAATTGAAAACGGTCGGTATTTATCCTATATTGATGTAGAGCGGCGGCAAAAGTGTTGTGTGATTGGCTCGTACATTGCTAAAAATGTGTTTGATGGGGAAAATCCGCTGGGTCAGACTGTTAAATTAAACGGAAACAGCTTTACCGTTGTGGGTGTTGCGGCTGAAAAAGCAGGGAGTACCCAAGGCGGGCAGGATGACAGGATTTATCTCCCCTATACGGTGGCTCGAACCCTGACATTTATGTCAAGAATTTCAAATTACAGTTTCAGCGCTGCAGATAAAGACAGGCTTGATGAAGCCATCAGTGATATTAAAGACAGCCTGTATAAGGTATACCAAAGCGAGGATTACTACACAGTTACCAGCGTTTCTGCCATTGTGGATACCCTGGATGAATTAACCGGAACCCTGACCTTGATTTTAGTTGGTATTGCCGGCATATCCCTTTTGGTTGGTGGCATTGGTATCATGAATATTATGCTTGTGTCGGTGACGGAACGTACCCGGGAAATCGGCGTCAGAAAGTCTTTGGGGGCAACCCCCTGGAACATTTTAAGTCAGTTTGTGGTAGAGGCGGCAACCACCAGCGGATGTGGCGGTATTTTAGGCATCTTTTTGGGCATTGGTGGTTCTTACCTTTTGTGCTCGCTGATGGATATGAAAACGGTTGTCACGTTGGGCTCAATTGTCATTGCCTTTTCAGTTTCTGCCGTTATTGGGGTTGCGTTTGGATATTTCCCCGCAAAAAAAGCTGCCAAGCTAAACCCCATTGATGCGCTCAGGCACGATTAAGCTTACAAGGAAAGGAAGATTAAAGATGAAACACAAGGGAATCAGTGCATTGCTGCTTTTACTTTGTTTAACAATATGTTGCTCCGGCACTGTTTTTGGAGCAGAAGCAAACGAAACAGAGATTGCCGGACTTTTGCAAAACATGTCTATTATGAGCGGTTATCCGGACGGAGAGCTCAGGCTGGAACAACCGGTTACTCGGGCAGAATTTTCGAAAATTTCAATTATGGCATCGCCTTATAAAAATCAGGTGGCATCAAGCCTTGCGGTATCTCCCTTTGCAGATGTGCGCTATGGGCATTGGGCAGCACCCTATGTGAAATTGGCGTCATCGGGCGGTCTTGTAACCGGATATCCGGATGCAACCTTTAAGCCGGATAATACAGTTCTTTTGGAAGAAGCTGTTACGGTATATCTACGGCTTTTGGGATATACCAATGAAGATTTTGGGTACGCTTGGCCCTATGGTCAGATTGGTCTTGCTCAAAATGTTGGCTTGCTTGACCGGGTGGAAACGGTGACAGGCAGTGCTATGACCCGGCGGGATGTAATGCTTCTTACTTATAATCTGCTTACTTGTTCTCCTAAGGGCAGCACGGCAGATTATATGGAGCAGATTCGGTATAAGCGGGCAGAAGATGTGGTGCTTCTTGCAACCAATGATGAAGATGCATCCGTTCAGCCCGGCAAAGTGGCTACGACGGCAGGGGTATTCCGCCTTGATGGAACCTTTAATAAAAACCTGATTGGTATGCGTGGCGACGCTGTTTTGCAAAATGGTGATACTTTGGTAAGCTTTGTGCCTTATGGGCAGTCCTTTGATGCTTACATTGTCTATTCAAAGCTTCAAAACGGCATTGTTACTTACAAGGACGGAGAACTGGGTCAGCTTGATATTGCCGATTCTACGGTGGCATATGTAGGCACACAAGCCACAACCTATGCATCTGCTAAAAACAGCATGGAAATGGGTGATTTGGTTTCTGTTCAGCGTGACAGCCGGGGGACTGTAGAATATATAACCGTGAGAAAGGGCAATGTAACAGGTCCGGTAGTTGTTAAGGATTCTACATGGAACAGGGCGTTTAACACAGGTGATAATGTGACAGTTATGCGAGATGGTGTTAAATGCCGGATGGATGAAATTGCCCTGTATGATGTGGTTTATTATTCAACGGATTTGAATATGGTGCTGGCATACAGCAAAAAGGTAACAGGTATTTATGAATCAGCATCACCTAATAAAGACCAGCTGACGCAGGTTACCATTTCCGGTATAACTTATACTGTTGAATCAGCCGAGGCTTTTAACGCTCTGTCTTCAAACGGAACTTATAACTATGGTGATACAGTTACGGTGTTATTAGGTAAAAACGGAGAGATTGCAGGTGTGGCAGGCCCTACTGCTGCAGAAAACTCTGTAGTGGGATATTTTCAGTCTGCGGGTGTTAAGGATTACACCAATCAATCCGGTGATACATATTCTAATTTCTATGTTACAGTTGTGGGTACAGATGGTCAGGCATTTGAGTACGCAGCTAAGCGTGACTACAGTAACAGCATTTCTCTGTATCAGGTGGTTAAGGTAACATTTTCAGATGGCTTGGCAAATGTGGCGGCGCAAAAGGGAATGGATATCTATGGAACGGTGAATGCTGCGGCTAAAACCTGTGGCAGTTATCGGTTTGCTGACAATGTTTCAGTTTTAGATGTTATCCCTGGAGATGGTTCTCACAGTGGGGCATATGCATCTGTGTATTTGCAGCAACTTGATAAGGTGCCTTTAAGCAAAAGCAATGTGCTGTATTACCGCTTAAATGAAAGCGGAGAAATTGACGAAATAATTGTTAAGGATGTAACCGGAGAATGCTATGAATACGGCATTATGACAAAGGCGGTCAACAATACCTCTGCAATTAATTTAAACGGCAGCTATGCGTACGATGTTCGGGGTCAGGTGTCAAGCATCTCTACCTCAGGCAAAGTGTTTAGCGTCAGCAAGGGTCAGCCGGTGCGTATTTTTAAATCCGGCGGTAAGGTGCAGTCAATATCCGGTCTGGACAAATTGAATGTAACATTTACAGATGTCACAAGTCGTGCTTTGATTGGTCCTAATCAATCAGAGTATCTGATAGCGGATGATGTGGTTGTTTATAAAAAAGTGAATTACGATTACACGGTTCTGCCTGTGTCAGAACTGTCTGTCAGCAAATACCGGATTACGGCATACTGCGATAAAAGTATGAACCGGGGCGGCAGAGTCAGAGTGATTGTGGCAGAAGAAAAGTAGCGTTATGAGGTATAACCGGCAGGAGCAGTTGCTTTTGTCGGTTATTTTTTTCCTGTGGCAAAAGAATCTTTTTCTCCACTTTTTTGGAAAAAATGACCAAAAAATAGAAAAAAGTATAAAAACTAAGCAAAATATTGGAAAATTGTCATTGACAAATAGGGCAAATAGTGCTATGATAGTTCTATAGGAAAATAAAAAAATGGAGGTTGTGTATAATGAATAAGGCAGAATTAGTTGCTGCAATCGCTGCTAAGGCAGAGGTTTCCAAGAAAGACGCTGAAAAAATGTTAGCTGCTTTCACCGCAACAGTAACCGACGAACTGAAGAAGGGTGAAAAAATCGCTCTGATCGGCTTCGGTACTTTCGAAACCAGAAAGAGAGCTGCTCGTGAAGGTAAGAACCCTCAGACCGGCGCAGCTATCAAAATCCCTGCTTCTGTTGTTCCCGCTTTCAAAGCTGGTAGAGCTTTAAAAGACGCAGTTGCAAAATAAGTTACACTAACAATAAAGAAACTCAGAATGCTTATGTGTTCTGAGTTTTTTTATTGCCTGTTTAAATAGAATTGATTAAAATAAGAAAATATGATACAATAATAAAGAGAAAGAAATGACAGGAACGGTATTTTTATGAAAAAAACAATTATGACAGTGACATTAAACCCTTGTATTGACAAAACTATTGTATTAAATGGGTTTTGCGAGGGTGGGTTAAACCGTGCTGAAAGTGTTCGTACAGATGCCGGCGGTAAAGGTATTAATGTTTCTAAGGTGCTCAGGCGTTTTGAGGCTGAAACATTGGCTGTTGGCGTGATGGGACAGGGCGGCAGCGACGCAATTTTATCAGAGCTGAAAAATCGGGGAATCGAGTGCGATTTTCTGCCTGTTTCCGGCACAAACAGAACCAATTATAAATTGCAGGACAGAAAAAAATCTCAGGTGACGGAGGTCAATGAGCCGGGATTTTCGGTTTCAAAAGAGGATGCAGGTCAGGCTGTATCTCTCATAAAACAATATTTGCCCGAAGTGGGTGTTATGGTTTTAGCAGGGAGCTTTGCACCGGGATTTTCGATAGATATTTATAAGCAGTTGATTCTTCTTGCAAAAGAACAGGGCGTTCCGGTGATTTTAGATGCTGATGGTGAGGCTTTTTCTAAGGCTTTGGAGGCTTGCCCTTATGCTGTGAAACCCAACCGTTTTGAATTGGAGCAGTTTTTTGGAAAACCGCTCCGAACGGATGAAGATCTGCTTGTCTGTGGTCGCAAACTGATAGAAATGGGCATTTCTTTAGTGGTTATCTCATTAGGTAGTGAGGGGGCTATGTATGTTACAAAAGATGCCGCCTTGCGGGTTTTTCTTGCGCCTATGCCTTGCCAGAGCACGGTGGGTGCTGGAGATTCTATGGTGGCAGCTGTGGCTCATAGCCTGGTAGAGGGCAAGGACCTATATGATTTGGCTAAAATGTCATCTGCCGCCGGCACGGTAACGGCATCAAAACCCGGCACGGAGGTTTGCACCTTGGAAGAGGTCACCGGGTATCAGGAAAAACTTCAGATTATAACGCTGTAACAGTTAACGGCTGCGGTTTCATGCCGCAGTCTTTAACTTTTTTTGAATAATTTGTGACATCTCTTGCGTCCTGCCATATTTGGGCGTATAATAGGTGCAGAGTTGCCTGCTGGGGCGGTAGGTTTATAGAAAGAGGATTGAATATGTATAGTTTTTTCAGTCGGCTGCGTTGGACAATCAGCCGGTTTATGCAAGGTAGATATGGCATTGACCAAATGTTTTGGGGGCTTTATATTCTCGGTATGGCATTTTGGCTAATTTCCCTTTTTGTGCCTATGCCGTTTTTATCGATTTTATCTACCATATGTATTTTTTACGGGTTTTTGCGGTGCGTTTCCAGAAACTTTTATGCGCGCAGGCGGGAGCTTGCAGTGTATGAAAAATTGACAGCGAAACCCAGAGGTTTTTTCCGCCGGCAAAAAAGACGGTGGCAGGACAGAAAGACCCATCGGTATTTTAAATGTAAATGCGGGACTTTTTTAAGAGTGCCTAAGGGCAAGGGAAAAATCAGGATTCATTGTCAGAAGTGTAATCGGTTTATGATTAAGAAAACCTAAAAAGCTGTAGCAAAACAAACTTGTTTTGCTACAGCTTTTTGTTTACACAGTTTTTAAAATTGCATCATCAAGGCTTTGCTTGGGGACACAGAGAGTTCCGGTTTCGTCGAGATAGTATTTAATATCACTTGTAATGCTGACTTCTTTCGGTTCCTCTGCCGGGTAGCCAAGGGCAACCACGCATTCAAGTTTTATATCTTCCGGCAGGCTTAAAAGCTTTGTTGCTTCCGGAAAATTTACAGAACCAATCCAGCAGGCACCGACGCCGTCTGTGAGGGCTTCTAAAATCATATTTTCCACTGCCGCACCCATATCCACATCGACCCAGTTTGAACGGTTGTTTTTGTCTGAGCAAACGGCAATGTAAGCTGTGGGGCGTTCGCCCTCTTTTGGGTTATAATCCGGTGCTAGATATCCTGCCCATTTCACCAGCTCAAACATTTTATCTGCCATCTCGCGGCTTTGGATGATGGCATATTTTAAAGGCTGCAAATTGGCGGCAGAGGGAGCAAGGCGTGCTGCATCAACATATCTTGCAAGCTGCTCTTTTGAAAGGGGTGTTTGCTTGAATTTACGAATGGTGCGTCTTTGTTTAATGGCTTCTGAAATATTCATTTTGTTCACTCGCTTTCCTGTTTCTTTTTTTATTGTACCCTAAAGTGAGGGCTTTGGCAATATTTTTTAGCGGCAAAAGGAAATTTTTGTGCGTTGACCAAAGTTTTTTGCATATGCTATTATGAAAGCAGGGAGGTACATAACTATGAAACGAGGAAGCGGCGTTTTGATGCACATAAGTTCTCTGTTCGGGGACTATTCTATTGGTGGCTTTTCAGAGCACACCAAGTATTTTATTGACTTTTTATCTGACTGTGGCTTTACGTATTGGCAGGTTCTGCCTTTTTCTGTGACGGATGGTTATAACTCACCTTATAAATCATACTCAGCCTTTGGGGGAAATCCTTATTTTTTGGATTTGGAGAGGCTTTATGCGCAAGGTCTTTTAACCCGGGAAGAGCTTTCTTCCTGCCGGCAGGAAACCCCTTATGTATGTGAATTTGAAAGGCTATCTAAAAACAGACTGGCAGTTTTAAAAAAGGCATCTCGGCGGGCGAGTAACCGGGAGGAGATTGAGAAATTTATTAATGAAAACTCATACTTAGAACAGTTTTGCCGATTTATGGCGTTAAAAGAGGAAAATGGTGGAGCACCCTGGGTTAACTGGACCACAGAAGCGGTAAACCCTGAGGAGCTTTTTATGTGGCAGTTCATTCAGTTTGAGTTTTTCAAACAGTGGCAACAAATCAAAGACTATGCAAACCAAAAAGGCACAAAAATGATTGGAGATGTGCCTTTTTATGTGGATTATGACAGTGCCGATGTATGGAGCAATCGCCATCAGTTTCTGCTGGACAGCCGGGGGTATCCCACCCATGTTGCCGGTGTGCCACCAGATTATTTTTCATCTGATGGGCAGCTTTGGGGAAACCCTCTTTATAATTGGACGGAGATGGAACAAGATGGTTTTATGTGGTGGCAGGACAGAATCCGGCATATGCTTTTGCTGTTTGACGGTGTCCGCATTGACCATTTTCGTGCTTTATCATCCTATTGGATGGTTCCCTATGGAGCAAAAACGGCGAAAGAAGGCAATTGGGGCATAGGTCCCGGTGAAAAACTTGTGAATAAAATGAAAGAAATGCAGGGCGATAAGCTGATTATTGCAGAGGATTTGGGAGACATTACCCCGGATGTTATCCGATTGGTGAAAAGTAGTGGCTTTCCCGGTATGCGGGTAACCCAGTTTGGCTTTTTGGGGGATGAAGATTCTTCGCATATGCCTCATCACTACCCCTTAAACTGCGCAGCTTACACTGGCACTCATGATAACAACACTCTCCTTGGCTATGTATGGGAGCTTGATGATAAAAAACGCAGGCGGCTGTTTGACTATTGCGGATATTTTGGTGAGGACTTTAGTTTTGGCTGTGAAAGTGTTATCAGAACCCTTATGGGAAGCCACGCTGGTCTTGTGATTTTTCCCATTCAGGACCTTTTGGGTTATGGTTCAGATACCCGTATGAATGTGCCGGGGAGAGCCGAGGGAAACTGGGGCTTCCGCTTGACAAAAGAGCAGCTGGATAACATCAACAGGCAGAAATATAAACAGTTAAACAAACTTTATATGCGTATATAGGTCGAAGGGGCTGCAACTGGTGCAGCCCCTTCTTTGGAGGTTGTGTGATATATTAAATTTGGTTGGCTGGCTAATTTATTTTACAATGACAATTTCCTGAACAGCGTCTTTGTAGATTTTAATGAAGACGCGGCTGGGGTCTAAGTCATCGTACTGGGTGATTTCGTTTGCATCAACAACGCGGATTGCGTTTTTGTTTTTGCTGGAATCGAATTCATAGACAGTTACATTAGCAAGACCGTAGTTTGCAACGCTGCCGTCTGATACCTGAACGTTGATGGATGACGGGAATTTCTTGGTGACTCTACCGTAGATGAGGTCTAAGTCATCAATGCTCTGGGTAAATTCGGTGCCTTTTTCGTCGATGTCAAACAGCAGGCGGAAGCCGCTGATTTCGTTTTTGGTATTCAGCTTCAGCTGAACAATATCACCCTTCTTAAGCGGTGTTGCTTCTTCGCTTTCGCCCTTTGTGAGCAGTCCGTCAGAGTCGGTATCGAAAGAAAGACGCTGACCGTTCTGGTAAACATAGAGTCTCTGAACGGTTTCGTTGTTAGCGTTTAACACGCTTGCAATCTGGTCAACAACGGCGATGGGCGCCTCAATGCTTGCAGATGCTGTGGAGCTTGTTACGATAACAACTTTGGCTGTTAAGTCTTCAGAAACGTCGTAGACTAATACATCGTAGGCTTCGTTATCATTAAAGAAGCTTAGCTTTTCAATGCTGAATTCATCCGGGTCAGTTGTGCCTGCAGGGATGTTTAAAATCAGGGTGCTTTCTGTCAGGTTATATGCGCCCAGTTTGCCGGACGCCTTTTTGTAGGTCAACTCGCTATTTGCATTTAAAGAGAATTTATTTTTATCGATGGCGCCGGAAGAAGTTAAGTCGGCAGCAAGGTTTAACTGGCTCACTTCGCCGGAAGCGTTTTTTTCAAAGGTAACAAGCTGAGTAGAAACGCTGCCGCCGGATTTTAATGCGTTTAACACTTCCTCAGATGTTTTGCCGTTTGCACCGTTGAATCTGATTTTTTCAGCAGATTTTAAGATAACGGTTTCGCCGTCTTTAGAAAAGACCTTAATTTCAAGGCGCTTGTCAAAACCGGTAGAAAGGCCGGCATCTACTAAATATGCGTAGTTAGAGGACAGAGTGCTGGAGGTATCAACAGCGGCGATTTTGCCTTCAACGTCAAGGTAGAAGGTGCCTTCGTCGTTTAATTTGATATCCTCAGTGTAGTTTTTAGCGATTTCATATTCTTCGCCGTTAATCACGCGTTTGTCACCGTCAATTTCTTCAACCTTACCGGTGATTTTATTCTTAGATACTTCAACAGAGATGATGGTGCCGTCGGTGCTCTTTGCAACGCTTAAAACGTCCCATTCATTAAGGTCAGAAAGCTCAATGATCTGACCGCCCTGAGTCATGGTGAACTTCACGTCTTTGTTTTCAGGGTCAAGCACCAGGGAGGGGTTACCATATTTATCGGTTACTTTGTGGCTGTTTTCAATAACGCTTTCTACAACCAGATTTGTCAGGGAGATGACAAACACCAGGTCATATACATCATCAGAGTCGATATCCAGGAAAACAACACGACCGGATTCGGGTGTAAGCAGTTCAGCATTAAATGTGGTTGCCTTGCCGTTGAAAATCATCTGCGCGCCGGATTTAACGGTCAGTTCTTTCGGGTTTTTGTCGTTTTCTTTATCAATCCAGTATTCTACTTTAGTTGCGCCGCTTTCCAGCGTTTGGACATCTTCCATGTTACCGGTCTGTACGGTGATGGCATTGTTTAAATTCTGGTTTGCTCTGGCTAAAATCAACTCAAAGTCGCCGTCAGACAGTTCGCGTACATAGTAGGTTACGTTAAAACCTAAAAGGTTACGAACGCCCGGCAGAGCAGCTTCAGCTACTTTGTAGGTTTTGTCTGCGATTCTAACTTCGTTATCACGCAGAGAGCTTGTACCGGAGATGGAGCTGATGCCAATGGCTGTAATCTGACCGGTCGCCTTGGTAACGTCTAACACGTCATATAGCAGAGTTTTATCCACAATTTCGTATTTTTCGTCATTACCAAAGCCAACCTGTTCCATCATTTTAACGGTCAGGGCGTTAAAGGTCATTTGTGCAACCATACCACGGGTTACAGCACTATTGTGACCGGTTACTGCCTTTTTAGCAATACCAATCTGAGAACCAACAGAAATATAACCGTTGGGGTAGCCACCCTTAGCAAGAGCTGCCGGTTCGTGACCAACGCTTCTAACTAAGATAGCCATTGCTTCAGAATAGCTGATGGCATCGTCAGGACGGAAGTTGCCCTGGTCGTCACCGATGATGATATCCTGTTCAACAGCTACGTTAATATAGCCGTTTGCCCAGTGATTTTCTACAACATCGGGGAATTTTGTTTTGTGGTTGGAAGCCTGTGCAATGTTACCCATGCCTAAAGCTTCAACTGCAACCTTTGCAAATTCGGAACGGCGGATGCTGTCATTCGGTCTGAACTGACCATTGCCGTCACCAATCATAATCTCAAGTGCGCCTAATGCTTCAATGGATTCTTCATAAGGAGAATCCACAACGTCTGTGGGCAGGGAAGCAAAACCGGAAACAACCATACCCAGTGACATGATGGCTGCCACAATGCCGGCAGTCAACTTTTTAGAAATAGTCATGAAGAATTTCCTCCTTAAAAATAATAATTTCTTATTCTGTGTCCGGTTGCAAGCCAAGCTGTCTATCACATTATACCTCCCTGTTAAGGGGAACGCATTGCCGGAGAGAAAGATATGTGGGCAAAACGTTATGCGCCCGGCCGGGTGGCCCTGCTTATCTGTTTCGCGACTTTGCCGCGGCAGCCGATGAAGCAGTTAACATAATGCATAGTGTAAAGATAAGCAAAGCGATTTTTTAAGTTGCCTTGCAGGTATGTCATCATTCTTAGCTTTTTTCGCTAACGTCAATGTTTCTGACACTTAGTTATACGAAAGACAGGAAGAAAAGTTCCGGAAAGTGTGAATTTTATACCCGGTAAATTTTGGGGGACAGAAAATGTTATGTAAACTAAAGCGAAATAAATTTTCTGAATTTTGGCTTGTTACCTTGACTTAGCCGTGGTTTTTTATTACAATAAAGAGTGGTGCAAAAATATGGACAGGAGGATGCGGAATATGTCGGTTCTGATTCGGAATATTGCTTTATCTCCGGATGAAAGCGAAACAGCTCTTTACGAAAAAGCTTTAAAGATGATTCGTAAAAAAGAAAAAGATGTGACCGATTTTCACATTGTCCGTCAATCAGTGGATGCCCGGAAAAAGCAGGTTCGCCTTGTGTATACGGTGGAGCTTTCTCTTTCTAATGAATCGGGCATTGTATTTGATGATAAAATTGTACCTGCACCTAAAAAGGAAACTGCTAAAAAGCTTACCAGTCATTTAAAAAGCCGCCCTGTGGTGGTGGGAACAGGTCCTTGTGGCTTGTTTTGCGCCCTGACATTGGCTCGTGCCGGAGCTGCACCCATTATTTTGGAGCGTGGTGCTCAGGTTGAAAAGCGCACCGAGAAAGTAGAAGCCTATTGGAATGGTGGCAAGTTAGACATAAACACCAATGTGCAGTTTGGTGAGGGCGGTGCCGGCACTTTCTCTGATGGCAAGTTGACCACCCGCATTAATGACCCACGATCCTTGCAGGTGCTTTCAGATTTTCACACATTTGGTGCTGATGAAGATATTTTATATAAAGCAAAACCCCACATCGGGACAGATGTTTTGCGCCGCATACTTCAAAACATGCGTAAGTATTTAATGGAGCTTGGTGGTGAGTTTCGGTTTGAAACAGTCATGACGGATGTGGTAACTTCCGGTGGCAGGGTGACAGGTGTTGTTACCTCAAGTCGGATCGTAGCCATGTCG
>JAZSJR010000105.1:0-21254 GCA_045534415.1 Clostridia bacterium | reverse complement strand
CCCTTAGCACTTCTGTTGGGGTTTGCCTTCAGCTCACGCATTTCAGCAACCAAAAGTACCATTTCCAAAAGTCCGTCAATATTCAGCTTCTGCTTTGCAGAAACCTCAACACAAATGGTGTCGCCACCCCATTCTTCGGGAATCAAGCCGTGCTCAGTTAAGTCCTGCTTAATTCTGTCAGGGTTAGCGCCTTCTTTATCAATTTTGTTAATCGCAACATTGATGCTTAAGTTGGCAGCCTTTGCGTGGTTAATCGCTTCAATGGTCTGAGGCATAACACCGTCATCTGCTGCAACAACCAGGATTGCAATATCGGTTACCTGAGCACCACGGGCACGCATTGCGGTAAACGCTTCGTGACCGGGGGTATCTAAAAATGTAATTTTCTTATCGTGAATGCGAACTCTGTGAGCACCGATGTGCTGAGTAATACCACCGGCTTCAGTATCAGTTACGTGGCTGCTGCGGATAGCATCCAATAAGGATGTTTTACCATGGTCAACGTGACCCATAACAACCACGACAGGAGAACGGAATTCCAAATCCTCCGGTGCATCTTCTTTTTCAGCTTCGGCAAAGAGCACTTCTTCATTTGTCAAAATAATTTCATGTTCAACAACAGCACCCATATCTTCAGCAATTAAGGATGCAACATCATATTCAATTGTCTGGCTGATTGCTGCCATAATGCCCAGCGTCATCAGCTTTTTAATAACTTCGGTAGGAGAAACGCCCAAGCGGGATGCAAATTCACCAACAGAGATTTCGTTGGGAATTAACACCTTTTTAGGCTCTTGCTTTGCTTTCTGTTCCTTTGCAGGCTGGGGCTTATTCTTAACGTTTGCCGTGTTGTTGTCACGGTGACGATTAGCACCCTTTTTCAGCTTCTGCATTTTAACGCCATCCTGGTTGACATTAGTGGGCACAAGCTCTTCAAGCTTTTCTGTATCCATCTTATTAACATCAACAACGGTCTGACGTGTGTCAACGTGACGAACCTTTCTCTTAATAGGTTCATCAGAAACAGGCACAACATCCTCCTGAGGTGCAGCTGCTTCTGTTTCCTGTTTTTCGACCTTATCAGCCTCTTTTTTCTGCTTTTTCTGAGGCGCTTCCGGCGCAGGCGCAGGCGCCTTGCCGAAATTGGGAATTTCTACCTTCTTGTCAAACTTTGCGGTAAAAATCTCAAATATAATATCAAACTGATCTTCCTCCAGAACACTCATATGGTTTTTAATTTCATAACCATACTCTGCCAAAAGTGCAATCAGCTCTTTTGAATTTGTATCCAGCACCTTGGCCAGTTCATGTACTCTCACCTTTGTCATTACATACACCTCCGAAAAATTGCACGACGCTTCATCGTTGTCGCCTACGTTGACTTTTGCTTATGACTCTTTTTGTGTCTTTTTAAGCATTTCTAAAATTTCCTGATAAACCGAATCATCAATTTGGCTGCGAAAAGCACGGTTCAGCCTTTTTTGACGCACCAACTTTTCAGCACAGTCGGGATTTTTACAAATATATGCACCTCTGCCATTTTGCTTCCCGGATTGATCCAAAAAAATGCCGGAATCATTCTTTACAATACGCAAAAGTTCTGCTTTGGGGAACTTCTCCCCGCAGCTGATACATTCTCTTGTAGGCTGATGCACAGATTTCATACTTATCCTATTCCTCCGGTTTAATATCTATCTTCCAACCGGTCAGTTTTGCTGCCAGTCTTGCGTTCTGACCTGCTTTACCGATTGCCAGTGAAAGCTGATGAGCCGGAACAACCACATGAGCTGAACGAACTTCCTCATCAATCTCAACACTCACAACCTCAGAAGGGCTTAACGCTTCGTTGATAAAGCGAATGGGGTCATCAAAATATCTGACAATGTCTATCTTTTCCCCATTTAATTCATCACATACATACTGCACGCGGCTGCCTCTAGGACCAACACAGGAACCAACGGCATCCACGTTCTCATCACTTGAGAAAACAGAAATTTTGCTTCTTGAACCTGCTTCACGTGCAATGGTTTTAATTTCAACCACGCCATCAGACAGTTCAGGAACTTCCTGTTCAAACAGGCAACGCACCAAACCCGGATGAGTTCTTGACAGAGTCAGCTTCGGACCCTCACGAGTAGATTTAATGCCCACAACGAAAAACTTCATTCTGGAACCGGGCACATAAACCTCACCTGCAAGCTGCTCGTTCAGCGGCAGCTCAGCCTCCTGTTCACCATCAACCTGAACGGTAACGCTGTGACCTTCGTTCTTAGTAATCACACCGCTTAAAAGCGTGTTTTCTTTATCACGGTAATATTCATAAGCATTCTCATTTTCAGCTTCATTAATACGCTGTACAACAACCTGTTTTGCAGTTTGTGCCGCAATTCTGCCAAAGTTCTTGGGCTGAATTTCAATGTTGACCATATCGCCTACCTGATAGCGTGCATCTAAAAGACGTGCTTCAGATAAAGCAATCTGAACATTAGCATCTTCAACCTCATCCACCACCTCTTTCTGCTGGGTCAGGGTGATGACACCGGTTGTTCTGTCAATGGCAGCTTCCACATTCTGCGCATGGCCATAGTTTTTCTTATACGCTGCAATGAGCGCTTTCTCCATTGCCTCTAAAATAACTTCCTTGTCAATATTCTTGCTGGCAGACAATTCAGTTAAAGCAGACATAAATTCCTGATTCATAATGTATTTGACCTCCACATCTATTTGCCAATCAAATTTTTAAAATATAACTGCTAAGCGAATTGATGCCGCCTTATCCTGCGGTACATCAATAATTTTCTTTTCACAACGTAAGGAAAGAACACCATCATGATAGCCTAAAAGCTCTGCCGTAAACTCTTTGAGCCCCTCAAGGGGTGCATAGAGCTTTACATCGACCATATGACCGGTATAAGCAATAAAATCAGATTCCCGCCAAAGCTTTCTGTCAAGCCCCGCCGAAGAAACCTCTAAAGAATAGGCAGAAGAAATCGGGTCTTCATCATCTAAACGTTCAGAAAGGGCAACGCTGACTTTTTCACAATCGTCAATAGAAGCGCCGCCTTCTTTGTCAATATACACCCGCAAAACGTTTTCCTTGCCCTCTTTTTTGTATTCTACATCCCAAATTGAAACATCTGCCGATGCCGCAATGGGCTCAGCCATTTCAAACACTAACTGTTCAACTTTTGAATAAGCCATAGAAATCTCCTTACTGCTTATAATTTTCATAAAACAACACGAAAGAGTGGGATATAAGCCCACTCTTTCACAGGTTACTTATTTACGCAAGCTCAGCGCACAAATCCTCAAAGCGGGGATTATCTGTGGTTCGCAAAGCACTCGCTGCAATACACCGGTCTATCTTCTTTGGGTTCAAAAGGAACCTGCGCTTCTTTACCACAATCAGCGCAAATAGCGGTGTGCATTTCTCTTGACTGTCTCAAGCTGTTCTTTCTTGCAATTCTGCATTCTTTGCAACGAGTGGGCTCATTTTCAAAACCCTTTTCTGCATAGAATTCCTGTTCGCCGGCTGTGAATACAAATTCAGCACCACAGTCCTTACAAACCAATGTTTTGTCTTCGTACATGTGTTTTCCCTCACTTTGATAATAAAAAAATAATATAATGTAAACGGGATAAAACCCCGATTTACCACAACACCAAACTAATTAACCAAAAAACTTTTCAACCTTGTGCTTAATTCTCTGCAAGGCATTATCAATTGATTTAGGCTCTTTATTCAGATACACCGCAATCTTCCCATAAGGAACACCGTTTAAATGATATGAAAGAACCTTTGCTTCAAAAGGTGACAAAACCTTGTCTATCTGCATGCTCGCATCTTTGACAGCCTCTTTATCAAGCATTAAGGCCTCAGGGTCAGCACTCTCTCCGGTTATAAGATGAAGAGAATCAAATTCACTACCCTCACCACTACTATCTAAAGAAACGTATCCGTTAAGGGGCATATGCTTCTTTCGGGTAGACATTTTCACTGCCGAAATAATCTGCCTCTTAACACAAAGCTTTACAAATGCTTTAAAGCTGACGTCTTTGCCTGCATCAAAACTCATAATGGCTTTGTAGATGCCAATCATGCCCTCTTGAATCACATCCTCCCGGTCAGCACCGACCAGAAAATATGACTTTGAACAAGCCTTGGCAAAATTTCTGTGGCGATTCACAAGAGTTTCCGTCGCTACAGCATCTCCCTCTTTTGCTAGCAAAACAAGGGATTCATCGCTTAGCTGACAAGCATCGAAACACTTTGCAGACAAATCGGCGGATGACATCTCAGACACTGGCTGAAACCTCCTGCAAATTCACTAAAAACGCCACATGGCATTGCCTAAGTAAATCTACTTACCTATATAAAATGCAATTAAGCCGATAAATAGTTAGGCATACGTTCATTATATGATAACTACAGAAGAAAGTCAAGCAAAATTGTAAAATTTTTTCATTTTTCTTCTTTTTAAAAAACTGTTTTATTTTTTACTTGCATTCTGCTATAAACTGTGCTATAATATTTTATCGTTGAGTGTAATTCTTATGGAGAGGTGGCTGAGCTGGCCTAAGGCGCACGATTGGAAATCGTGTAACGGCTAATACCCGTTCGAGGGTTCGAATCCCTCCCTCTCCGCCATTCATATGCACAATTGCATTAAAGAGACCGCAGTACGTAGTACTGCGGTTTTTTTGTGCTTTATAAGTTCTCATATGTCAACATTTCTGTTTGATTTATAACTTTACAAACCCTACTTTACTCTGAAATTTCTTGTAGGAATTCGTATTCATCGAAACGTTAACCACATGATAAACTCTACGACAAAACATGTTCAATATTAATTAAATTATACCGCCTGCCGTGCCTCTATATATAAATCTATATCTTCAATAATATAATTTGTCCCGGTTGTATGCAGAGCTTCAAAACAGCTGACGATATATTCTGAAACTCTGAATTTTTTAAATAGCTCCATCGTCTGCTTTCCACTTAAGTTTTTTGCAGATTTATACTGTTCAATACAGAAAATCAAAAAATTACCTTCCTTGCTCATCATTATACCTCCTCAGGATACGTTATCTTACCTGTTTTTTGTTCTTCATCAAACATATTAAAAATGGTAAGCGGACTTAAATGCCATAACTTTGTTTCTTCCTTCTCCAACTGTTCATATACCATAGAATTATAGAACATATCCGCCGCAGCAATTTCATCAAGGGTATAATTCTCAACAATCAGCTTAACAACAGCCGGAACAATCAGGATTAACATAGATTCAAACTTTTTCTTATCCATTATAATTCCTCCTCCGCTATCGTACCAACAAAATGTAAAAACGCAAGCGACTTTTCCGTTGCAAAAACCATTTGATTATATAATTTCTTAATTTTCAGCATGTCAAGGGTTTGTTCCTTTGTCAAAGCGCCCGCCTGATACAGTGTAAACGTGGTATACACATCATCATCTGCCACAGGTCCGTATATGACATCGTAAATTTCTCCGTCATAGTTACCGGAGCGGTTATCTGCGACAAAATCAAGCCATGCTTCATCCGGTGAATCAAAACGAAGTACGGAACATTCTGTAAACAGTTTATCCTCATCTACTTCATAGATGCTGACTTGTTTTGAGCCTTCGTTTTTTCTTCTATATACTTTTTCAGCAAAACTGATTGCCTGAATTTTATTTGTTGTTGTATAAAATCCGTAGCCAAAATCCAAAAATCTGTTTTGATCTATCAGTTTTGGATTTTCTACGACAAGATTACTTCCGTGATAAACAATCATATCTGTCCCTCCAGCGCTTTTTCAGCTATTTTCAATTCTGATTCAAGAGATTTAATCATTGCTTCTGTATGCTTTCTTTTTTCAATAAGTGTCGGTACTTCTCCTACATTTTTCCCTAAATATTTAGAGATAACCTTTTTCCCTTCACGATATTTTAGATAATAATATGTTTGACCGTTTTTATTAGATTCATAAATCGTTCCCTTAGGAAATTCCTCCATCATCCCTCTGTATCTGTCAAGCATATACTCTATTCTGCTTTTTTCTTTCAATATTGTATCTATAATCATATTCATTAGTATCACCTTAATTTTATTATACACAACATTTCGTGAAAAGTCAATATTTGTTGTGTAAAACAGTGATTAAATGGTTTTGCCGGTGTACCCTCGTACACCGGCTTTTTCTTTCTATTCCTTCTTCTCTGACAATATCAACGATATCGCCACAACCATACCTTCCAGAATTGCTTTTATAATATCAGGAGTTGTCACAGTAAACACCTCCTGTCACAATGTCTGTCTACATCAAAAATAGCAAGCAGACATAAGTCACCATAAAACCTATTGCTTTCCAAATCATACTGCCATGCCCTTTCCTTTTATTTCTTCTGCCACTCTGTAAAAAGTAGATTTACCAACACCAAGCTGTCGCATTGCCTGTCTGGCTGTCATATACCCGGATTCCCAGTCTTCATATATTTCGCGCCAGTTCTCCGGCAATGCTGCCTTAGGTCTGCCTAAAACCTTCCCCTGCTTCTGTGCCGCATCAATGTCCTCGCACTGTCTCTTGCGAATGGTTTCTCTTTCTTGTTCTGCTATGGTTCCCAACACCTCAACCAGAATATTATTAACCATTTCAAATACCCATTTCTGCCCTTCCGGCAGTTCCATCATCGTTGTGGGAAGGTCAATCACTCTGAGACGGATATTATTTTCCTTAAAATACTGTAGCTCATTTTTTATATCCGTCTTATTACGGCTAAGCCTGTCAAGAGATTTAATAACAAGAACATCTCCCGGCCTCAGCATAGCATTCTTTAGCGCCTGATATCCCGGGCGTTCTAAATTTTTTCCACTCTCTTTGTCGCAGATAATTTCTCGTTCATCAGCACCCAGCTTATGAAAGGCTTCAAGTTGCCTGTCCAGATTCTGTTCACGGCTTGAAACCCGTGCATAATAAAATATCTTACTACTCATCCCCTCACCTCCAGATAAAAAAGTGTCCGAAAAGGTGATGGTGTTTCGGGACATATCCCAAAATTGCATCATAACCTTTACGGACACTAAAATGCCGCTTTTTATACTGTTTTCTTGCTATCCCAAAAGGTGTACCTTATGGGTCACTCATAACAATAAATAATCTCCTCTATTTCATCCGGCGTAAAGCCATCTTTCAGCATTCTGTCTACACTCTCCGGCGAATAGCCCTGCATAGCGGCTACGGTCTTTAAATTCTCTATGTACGCATCCTGCGGCTTTAATGTTTCTCTCTTAGACACGCCCCACCAATTAAAATAGGAATATGCACTATACTGCTCATAGCGGAATGTATCCTTAACCAAGGCGCCACCGGGCATAATCCGTATGATATCACCGGGATTAATTTCCTTTTCTTCGAAAGCACCTTTCTTAATGAGTCGGAAAAGTTCCGTTCCAACTAAAGCCTTATACAAAATCTCATCCGTCGATGCATACACATATAACTTTTGTTCCGGAAAGTGAATCAAAGAAAGCGGACTATCCCCCCTGACGAGCCACAGTACATCATCACTGCTAAGAATTGAGAATGCAAAGCTGCCCTCCACCTTTTCCGCCATAAAGCGGACGCTGTTAACATCCAACTGTTTCCGTTTTTCCAGCATTTGAACTGCCACATAGCTATCTGTTGCCACCTTGCTCTTGGGTAGATTGTACTGCAGTTTCAGCTCTTCATCATTTACTAAAATACCGTTATGACTCAAAGCAAACCGAAGATTCCGGCAAGAGCCACTAAAGGGATGATTATTGTAGTTATGCTTTTTATCCCCTTGTGTGGCGTGGCGTGTGTGACCTGTGACACACTTGACGGTATCAGGATGGCGAAGCTTTACCATGTAGGCGGACTTTGCCTCTTTATAAATCACCATCCGTCCGTTTTCGTTATAGGCAATTCCCGTTGCATCCATCCCCCGATCTGTTGCCTGCTCTGCCAAAGATTGCGTCAGTTCATGTAAGTTTTTAATCGTATTATTTCCATAGTGATAGAATCCAAATAGACAACACATTATCGTTCCTCTCCTTCCACATATAAACCCTTTTCTTTTAAATATTCAATCAATTCTGTATGTTCTTCGGGGATGCTTTTAACAAAAGCCGCCCAATCAAGCTGTTCTAAATCTTCGTCGTTTAATTTGATGGCAAGGTTGCAGATATCTGACACAAGCTGCAAAGCCGTAGCAAAAGAACTGTAGCGCAGTGTCCCTCTAAACAGCCTGAATTCAATGGTTTCATCATTCTCAAGGTTGACTGCCACATATCTACCCATAAATTTCTTTTTCGCATTGGCATAGGTGTTCTTGGCATTATCCGAAACACCATAGCGGCTGGCCCATCGACTCATGTTTTCTTCTGAACGACGGGAGAAAGTTAACAGTTTATCCCAATGCTTTTCCACAAAGAAGATAATTCTTGCGATGGTATCTTCTTCAGCCTCGTAGTTATGCCCCAGCGCTTCGCGGCTGACGTGGATGTGTAAGCCGCAAGTCTTGGTTTGATGTGAGTAATATCCCATGTCTATGGCTTTGTCAAAAATCTGCTGCCAGGGCATTTCTGACAAATGATACGCAAGTGACATGGGCTGACTGACCATTTCAAAACCATCATGAATAGAACCATCGTGTTTTGCATAAAGTCGGTAGTTATCTTCGTTGGCAATGTTCAGAATTTGCTCTGCATTTCTGTCATACTCACCACCCTTGTCAATCTCAAGTTCTACCCCCATAAACAAAGGACCCGAACCGTAAAACTTCGGTTCGGGTTTATAGCTATAAGGCCTGATGGTTGTGTGGTCATCACCGCAAGCCTCCTCCCGCCACAGATTTGTACCGCAGTTTTCACAGCTTACCGTTTGGCTGGCGTAGCAGTCAGCACATAAAAGTCTGCCGTTTACCCTGTGAACCGATTGACCTGCCAGACTCATATTACATCCGTAACATACTAAACTTTCTTTCATTTCTTTCCTTCCTTAATATTCTGATGCAAGCATCATGGTCGTACAGTCGCCGCTATCTATAACAAAGATTTTGCCAACGAAAAAAGGAGCATCTGCATATAGCAGATACTCCTTCTCATAGCGGGGTGCTTCCTGACTGTGTTTAATTGTTTGCTTTCCCGGTATGCAGGACAGATGAAACACCTGAAGATAATCCTTCGGTTCAGGCATTTCATCAATGCATTGCCACATAAAAAGCTGAAGGAGTGGCCCGACACGGGATGCCACTCCTTTTGTAATAAACCGTTTGTTTTTGAATTTCATTAAAACCCTCCATTTCACTTTTCTGTGTACCCGATATAATCGGGACATGCCCATGGCATATCAGGGATATAATATATAATTATAAGGAGGGAGTTTGACAATCTCTATGATTCTTCCTTTATTCTTTTTTTGAACAGCTACACTTTTTACAAATCGCACAGTAAAATTCGGATTTTGCATGGAGAGACGTTTAATAGTAAAACACCCCTTCATACAATATAGTTCACGGTGTTTTAAAGTAAAAACAATCAATTTTCTTATAAGTTTCTCCACATAGCATTTTACAGCTTTGTTCCGTAAGATCATGTTTTGCCATAAGCAAAACGGAAAAAACGTTCAAAAACTATCAAAGAAAACGATATAAAAAATATGACTTTAATACTTTATTTCACCTACCAACTATCTGATATGCTGCCTTAGTGCATGTACGACCAGCACCTCAGCCATCTCACCAGGTATTAGTTTTAGCCTCTTCTCTTACTTTTTTCTGAATATATTGGTGCATAGTTTCGGCCACAATCTTACTGTGTGCTACTGCCTCAACAACTGTTCTTGCCCCATTAACAACATCTCCTGAAGCAAAGATTCCTTCTCTGTCGGTATTACCGTATTCATCCGCAACTAAAAGGCCACGCTCGTTTGACTTTAGCCCCTTTGTGGTTGAGGCAATCACATTTCTCGGTCCTTGACTGATAGCTATAATCACAGAACTGGAAGGATAAAACGCATCACTACCCTCTATCTCCCTGATAGTTCCATCAGGACTTTCTGCCACTTTCCTGAATATAACACCATCGTCTAAAATCTCTATCGGTTTCAGATTATATTCAAACTGAATCCCTTCAAGCTGAGCATAGGTATACTCATACATACTGGCTGCAACTTTATTTTCAATCGAAAAACAAGTGACTTTTCGGCAACCGTTTCGAACCACCGTTCGAGCAACATCCATAGCGGCATTACCGGCACCAATAATTGTAACCCTATCACCCAATTTATAAACACCGGGATTGTTCAGGTAATTGATGGCAAAGTGCACATTGCCAAAAGTTTCACCTTTAATATGTAGAGTATTCGGTTTCCACACGCCTGTGCCGATAAATATTGCTTTGTACCCATCTCGGAATAAATCCTCAATCCCAATAGCATCACCAATACGAATATTCGGACGGATTTTAATTCCCTTAATGTCTATGTGGCGATATTGCAAATCATCAAGAACACTTTTAGGCAAACGAAATTCCGGTATTCCGTACCTTAGAACGCCACCTATCTTGTCTTTGCTTTCAAAGATTGTTACTTGATATCCGTATCGAGCAAGAATAATGGCGATGGTAAGCCCCGCAGGCCCTGAGCCGATAATCGCAACTTTATGTCCGTTGGACGGAAAAGGACCTTTAACCATTTTGGGAGCATAAGCATCCGAAATGTAATTTTCAATTGCCGAAAAATGTACCGGAGCACCTTTTCTACCAAGAATACAATGTCCCTCACACTGCATTTCATGATTACAAACCAAGCTGCAGATGGTTGTAAGCGGGTTGTTCTCAAAAAGCATCCGCCCCGCTTCGTCAAGTTTATTTTCTTTTAAAAGATGTATAACTTGCGGTATTGGTGTACTGATAGGACATCCTGATTGGCAGGTAGGGTTTTTACATTCAAGGCAACGGTTTGCCTCGTCTAAAATATGAAGTGCCATTGTCTATTGCCCCCATAAAAACAAATTGAATGAGCCGTCTTATACCCCGCTATACGCTGAGAAACCGCCGTCAACAGGAATCACAACGCCATTCACAAAGCCGGAGGCTTCCTTACAAAGCAGGAACAGGAGCGTGCCAATGAGTTCTTCTGCCTCACCGAAGCGGCCCATGGGTGTGCTACCTAAAATTTTGCCGGTTCTGGGTGTGGGCGAGCCATCTTCATTAAAAAGTAGTTTTTCGTTCTGTTTGGTCACAAAAAAGCCGGGTGCAATGGCATTACAGCGAATGTTCGTTTTTGAAAAATGCACAGCCAGCCATTGAGTAAAGTTAGAAATCGCCGCCTTAGCTCCGGAATACGCAGGAATTTTTGTAAGTGGTGTAAAGGCGTTCATACTGGAAATATTGATGATAGAGGCATCCTCTTTTTCCACCATATCTTTGGCGAACACCTGAGTCGGAAGCAGTGTTCCCAAAAAGTTTAAGTTAAAAACAAACTCAACGCCAGATTTATCCAAATCAAAAAACGTTTTCATCTGTCCTACATCATCAGGGCTAAAATATTCATCATCTGTGGTGGCTTTTGGGTTATTGCCGCCGGCACCATTGATTAAAATGTCACAAGTGCCAAAGTCAGCAAGAATCTGCTCATGTACAACCTCAAGACTTTCCTTTTCCAACACATTGCAAGCATAGCCTTTCGCAATGCCGCCCTGTGCCACAATTTTTTCAGCATTTTCCTTAGCCGCTTCTTCATTTAAATCAAGTAGGGCAATTTTTGCACCGGTTTTTGACAGGGCTTCTGCAAACATGGAGCAAAGCACGCCGCCTGCACCGGTGATTACAACCACCTTATCGGTTAAATTGATTTCAAAAGGTAATTTCATTTGTCCGCTCCTTTTTCTAAGGTTTCCCAAATACCAGCCATGTACATAGCACCTAACGCACGGTCATAAAGGCCGTAACCTGGCTTACCCGTTTCGCCCCAGATCATTCTGCCATGGTCAGGGCGCAAATAGCCGGTAAAGCCAACTTCGTGATAGGCTTTTAAAATTTCAACAACATCCAGCGAGCCGCATTTTGAAAGGTGACCGCTCTCTTCAAAAGAGCCATCTTCTAAAATCTTAATGTTTCTTACATGGGCAAAGTGGATTCTACCCATTTTGCCGTACTTTCTCACCATAGCTGTATAATCATTAAACTTGGCACATCCTAAGCTGCCACTACAGAGAGTCAGACCGTGATGACTATCATCATAGAGTGCCAAAAATCTATCAATATTTTCTTCTGTTGTAATGATTCTGGGGATACCAAAAATGGGCCATGGCGGATCGTCTGGGTGAATCGCCATATTCACATCGCACTCTACCGCAACGGGCATAATCTCACGAATAAAGTAGCCGAGATTCTTCCAAAGGCCCTCCTCATCTATCTTCTGATATTCCTCAATTAAACCCGTCATTTCCTCCGGTGAATAAGAGGCATCCCAGCCCGGTAGCGTCATTTTTGTGGGGTCTAATTTCGCCACATCTTCTCTGTAATACACAAGGGCATTTGAGCCATCGACCAGTGGCTGGTCAAGACGGGAACGTGTCCAGTCAAACACCGGCATAAAGTTATAACAGATGCATTTCACCCCCGCCTTTGCCAAGCGACGAATATTTTCTTTGTAGTTATCAATATAAAGCTGATAATTGCCACGACGAAGTTTAATATCCTCGTGAACAGGCACACTTTCGATAACTTCCATCTCAAGGCCTTTCGCGTTAACCATTTCCTTCATCCGGTCAATTTCCTCCTGAGGCCAAACCTCGCCCACAGGAACAGAATACACCGCCGTCACAACACCTGTCATACAGGGAATTTGACGGATGTAGTCTAAACTAATACTGTCATCTTCGCCATACCAGCGAAATGTCATTTTCATAGGATTACTCCTTTCTGTTAAGCAATCAGAACCAATCAAAAGGGGCACAATTGCACCCCTTTATTTTATAATTGATACAAATTTTCTAAAAAGCGCTCTGCAACAGGATTTTCCGTCCGCAAGTCGGCTAAGCAGATGACATATTTTTTCCCCTCGTGTTCCTTAACACCTGCTACCATGGACTTTGCATAATGTTTAAAGGACAGAATGGGTACAAAGCCCTCTGCAGTAAATTTTTTCTCTGTGATATGTGAAATTCTGTCTTTTTTCTTATCATACCACAACGAAAAATCCTTCTCGCGGAACTCCGCAACAGCCGGATGTCCTGTGTCTCTTGACACAAAAATCCGATAATCGCAACTTGAAAATCCCGATTCAACCTTGACCGTTTCACCGGCGATTTCGTGCTCACCGATTTCTAAGTCGGTAATCAGAACAACGTCATCATTTTTCGGGACCGTTCTCTTTTTAAAGATTTCAAAGGTAAAATCGTTATGAGTGCAAGCCACACCATCTTTAACCAAAATTGCCCTGAGTGTCCTTTGGGCTCTGTCAGAAACATGCTCTGCTGTAAATTCAGCACTGGCAACATATGTTGTTGTAGCAGCGCCAAAGGAAGCAGGACACATCTTTGTCATAATAAGTTTCTCTCCGTCATAGAGTTCAAAAACCATGGAATAATGTCCCTCATCAGCTTTATGGGTATCATTACAAACATACGCCTCAATGCTGACAGTTTCGCCGGAGAAGTAAGTAAACCGATCTGTACGCAGGCTAACCATCAACGGCTCTAAGGCGTTTTTATATTCATAAAACGCCGGCTTTGGCGTGCGCTCACAATCCATAATGGTCTTCATCCAGCCACTGGGCCACGCATCAATGAAAAGATGAATCGCAAAGCTGACCATTCTCGGGTCACGGCGAAACGCCTCAGTCATATAACGCGTTGCAAATGCCTGATGACTCTGTGAAGCCTCAACCCACTCCTCTAAGGTTTCCGGGGTGTCAAAAAAGCTTACATGACAGCCTTTTGCCTGAGCCGCCACAATATTCGCCGGGTCAAAAGGCTCTTTGAGCCATTCCTTTGGGTAACGCCGCCGCATCAGGTCAGCATAGTCCAGACCCTCTGTGCCATACTCGCCACAGCCATAAAACCATCCCGGTTTGACCTTGTCCCAATAGCCGCGGTGCAGCTCACCAAAAGAAATACAATGTCCGTTGTACCACATAGTATAGGCATGTACATCCGGCATACAGTTCTCCTCGGTATTGTCAGGTGATTTGCAATCACCATCAATATGCTTAATCACACAATCGGGATGATTGAGTTTGACCACAAGGTCACAGGCACGGAAAAAGTCCTCTAGTTCTGCACGAATCAGGTGCCGATGCACTCTATAGGGCGGAAATTCAATATCAATCGGCTCATTCATATAGGTTAGCATAATATTGCAGGGATGCTTTCTGACCATTTTTGTCATTTCCTCTGTCTGACGGACACCCTCGCAGAATTTGTTTCGCCGCATCACGCGGAACAAGGGCAGGTCTGTCTGAGTCATAAGCCCCAACATGTCACAATACTCGTATATCTCGTCCTGTACCGGTCGTTGGGTCAGTCGCCAGAAGTTCATATTGCAAACCTTGGCAAGGAGAATATCTGTAATAAGTTGCTCAAAATCGCCCTTCAAAACATCCTGCTGTTCAAAGCCCATGGTATTAGCACCACGCAGACGGGTTTTTTTGCCGTTTAGATAGAACATGCCCTTTGGCGTGCTTTCTGTATCCTGTGAGAAAGAACGCATACCAAAGGAAACCTTGCCTGTGTCCTGCAGTTTATCCTCGTAGAAAACCTTAACCTGCAGCTGATATAAGAAGGGCGTTTCCAAATCCCATAGCTTAAAATTCTCCATGGGAATCGGAAGCTTATATAGGTTTTTACCATGCTCAGCCGGAATTTCATGACCGTCAAACACAGGGGTTATCTGTCTGTGCTCAAAAACAGTTTCGCAGAAATTTTGTCCGTATAAGGATAGGTCAAAAACCAGACTTTTTTCCTTATATTCTGTGCTGTCAACCTCAATCCACAATTCCGCAAGATGATCGTCGATACATGGGCGTACAAACATGTCTGTAATATTAACCTTTTCTCGGATCTCGACAAACACATCGTTATAAATGCCCATTCCCGGCGGGCAATGGTGCCAGCCGGCAAAGGATTCATCAAAACCAAGACCGGTTGCGGCATATAGCTTATCACCCTGAATACGCGCATCTCCGGCTTTTTCTCCTGCATAACCACGAACACCATTACCCTGATAGATAAAGTCGTTTTCCAGAACAACTTTCAGGGTGTTTTCGCCCTCCCTTGCAGCAAGGGTCACATTAAACTCAAAGGGTGAGAAAAAGCCTTCGTGGATGCCTACGCATTCGCCGTTTATGTAAACCTTTGCAATATAATCTGCACCTTTAAAGCAGATATAAACCTCTTGATCTGTAAAATCGCCCAAGGTAAATGTCGTTTCATAGGTCTGAAGGCCATATCCCACCGGACCACCATAATAAGGGATTGTTATCCTTTCCTTACCATCCAGCACAAATTCACGGATATCAATCCGGGTGTTATGTCTCTTAAATGCCGGTGCGTGGTTCTGTAAGTAACAATCATAGTGCTTCCGCAGTTTTGCAACTTCAGCATAGATTTCTTCCTTCGTCTGTGCCTTGGTTTTAACCGGAAACGGTGCTGTCGCAGCGCTTTCCAGAACACAAGGCTTTTTTTCAAAAGGTATCGGTTCCGGTCTGACAAGTTCAGCATCACTTGCATGAATTTTCTGCTGTGCGATTTCTATAAATCTGTCCATTCTGCTAAAATTCCCCTTTCTAAATTTCACCAAAAGTAAATGCTTGCTTCTAATTTATTCAATGGATAAAATATTCTCCACATCATCAAACACCATTGCGTCCCTCTTATCCTCTGCAAGGGTAAACATCTGAACATTGCGCATCCGAAGATTGCTGACATGCCTGAAATAAATGCCATAGGCAGGCAATACATCACCATAAGCTGCAGCAGAAGGTGTCAGTTTTTCTTTTTCCGGCACAATAACAGATCGATCTGACTCTTTTCCCCCTCCAGGAACCGTCAGATAAATATTGGAAAGAGATACATTTTCAATTTTATTCTCCGGCTGCCCTATTGCACTGGAGGCAATAACAGTCGGCTTATCAAAGCACTTTTCATCAGAAGTCTCTGTTGTGTACCGGATGGGTTCCATATCCCCGTAAGGTCCTGTTGCAATCAAATTATCAATCACGATGTTTTTGATGGTGCCTAGTTTCGTTCCTGCAGGGCCTCGCCCTCTGTTGGTTAGCATGATGATAAAAGGTGTTCCAACATTCTGCATCACAATGTTGTTAACGGTTATGCCGTCCATTTCGCCGCCATCTGCAATTTCAAGGGCAACGCCCGTAAAACGGGTATCGTAAATTGAACAGTTTGAAACAGCAATATTTTTAAAACCACCATTTGTTTCTGTTCCGAATTTAATTGCACACATACGGGAAGACACCGTACAATTTGAAATAACCACATTCTCGCAAAGCTGTTTTCTGTTTAAAGTGTATGAACTTTTCAATACAATTGCATCATCGCCCGCGACAACATGGCAATCAGAAATGGTGACATTCCTGCAACAATCCGGACTGATACCATCAATATGAACCTTCAACATAAGCCCTGATAATCTGACATTTTCACAACCCGCCAGATAAACGGCTAAATCAGTAGCATTATAAAGTTTTAAATCAGTAATCACGACAGTTTTACAATTTTTAAGCGAGAAAATTTTATTGGCTCTTCGACTTCTCCAGACTGCCTCACCATCAGCCGGTACTGTTTCCCACACACTGCGCATATCAATGGTGCCGTTACCACTAAAAGATATATCCTCGCAGTCCTCTGCCCAGAACATTGCGCGGTGGAAAAAACTGTGGGAATAATCCTGATACAAGGGATAATTCAAGGTTTCCCGTTCATCAAAATCATCCGGATCAAGACTGCCTAAAAAGGTTGCCCCCGGTTCGAAGACAAAATGAACGTGACTGTAAAGGTGAACAGATGCCACAACATAGGTGCCATAGGGCACATACACAACCCCACCGTTCTCACGGCAAGCATCCACCGCTTTCTGAACAGCCGCCGTCACATTGGTCACACCATCGGCAACTGCTCCAAAATCAAGTATATTATACATTCTCTCCCTCCTGCTTCAGATATGGTATAGTGCCCAGTATGTCTAAAATGAGCTTTTTATGCTGCTGTTATGTCCTGCCCAGGTGATAGCGTCGTCCTCGCTTGTGCCCTCAGGCAGTTCGATATAGAAGGTATAGTTCCGGTTGCCGGTTTCCGCATTACGCGCTACAGACACATCCCGAACTGTAATGCCGTTTTGTTTAAAATACTCTGTCATATAGCTTTGATAATGCTCCTCTGAAACATCCTCTACTGTCAGAACCTTAGCGTTACCGCTTTTTGTCTTATGAAAATTCAAATGCAGCAAAATCTGTGCGACCAAAACAATCACTGTTGATGCAATGCCAAGTACATACATACCCGCGCCAATCGCCATTCCAATACCCGATGTTGTCCAGATACCTGCCGCTGTGGTGAGACCTTTTATGCTGTTTCTGTAAATATAAATCATGCCGGCACCCAAAAAACCAATGCCACTTGCAATGGTGGATGCCACACGGGAGGGGTCAAGACGCACTTCTACATCACCATAGGCTCCACTTGCAATCATATCAAAGAATGCATACTTAGAAATGACCATAATGAGCGCAGCACCAGAGGCCACAACAAAATGGGTTCTGGTACCGGCTTCCTTGGCGCGGTTTTTTCGCTCCATACCTACAAGCATACCGCAAATGCCTGCCAGCAACACCCTGAAAATATACTCTAAATTCCGTAAATCAAACATCATACTCTCCTATTTTTTACAAATTCCCTATCAAAGCTTTGCATACTTTTTTCAAAATTGTCTGCTCCTTTTACCTCTAAAAATACAGGTACATGATTAATCATATTTTGTTCCCACGCATAGAAGAAAGAAACATAAGATATAAGGGGACCAAACCAATTTTCTATTGCATTATGATTCAGTGTACGTCCATCAGCCGCTATAACTTGATGAATATGATATCCAACAGTTTTTTTGCCCATCATTTCATACCAGCGGCTGCTCGTATAAATGGATGCATAGCTTCCGTTACTCCTTGCATGACCGATATCCAAAAGATGCCCTACACGATTCTGCTCGCCCACTGACTCGTTAATTGAATCAATCCAAAGTGCGACCTCTTCAGGCGTATAGCCAAAGTGCAGCTCATTTGCATCCACTCTCTGGCTTATTTCGCTGGCTGACATATGCAAATTTTCAATGCCAATCTTGACATGTTCGCCAACGTTTTTAACAGCATATACATATAAATCCAAAAACGCTTGCCATGTCTCTCCACCTTGGGGCATATCGCATTTTTTCACTCTCGGCGGATGCATGGTCAAACCGTCTGCGTTAATGGCAATGGCATAATGGACTGCCTCACGCCATTGGTCAACGCCCGTAATCTTCTTGCCGTCCCATTTTAGATTTGGCATATGCACAGAAAAATAGCCATTCGTTTCTGCTTTCCATGCCTCCAGTTTCGGCATAAGCGTCATGTCGGGAGTCCAGCCGCTACTGTTACAGCGAAGCTCTACAGCACCGACCTTGTTTTTTGTGGCATACTCCAAATCCCTATGGTTATCCACACACGAAATACCGAAATGTCTGCGAATATCTGATAACACCTCGCAAGATACATCAAATACCTTCTCCTCTACCGAAATATTCTCTTCAGATATATCAACATAGGTGATACAGGGAAAACCGCCTATCGACTTATCAGGGTCAAGTGCTCTCAACCCAATCACCCGGCTGTTCCCTACTGTATAATCAAATTGTTTGTGTGAATGGGCATGAATGAACGTTAATCTTTTATGAAAGAGACATTTGGTCAGAAAACCGCAATCCTCATCGCAAAAAGCGTGCAAGCCATGATGCAACAGTAAAATATCACCATCGCAAAGGCTTTTTATCTTTTCCCTGTCCTCTGTGGTAAGCCTTCCTGAGGGACTGTTAAGACCAAGGATTTTTCTCCCCTCTGACGAAATACAGACGTCCTGACTGCCTTGTAGAAACAGTTCCTTTGTATCAGAATTTCTGACCTCTGCATTTCCTAAAAGAACATAGCTTTCAAAGCCCTGCATTGTTTCCTGATACATTGCCATTGCCCCGGGCTCACCGTATGAGGTGATGTCTCCAAGTCCAATGACTGTTTTTATGCCATCCTCCTGAATCTGCTTTGCTGCACGTGCAAAAAAGGCATACTGCGGTGAATGGATGTTTTCAGGCATATGTATATCACAAATCAATGCAATTTTCATGCTTATGTCTCCTTGCTTATATCATTTCAATCGTCATGCCATCCTCACAAATGACAGCTCTTTCGGCAAACTGTTCAAGAATTTTTTTCTGTGCGCCTAGTGCATCATTGAGAATTTCGCGGCCGTGATGGGAGAAATACAGCTTTTCAATATTTTTCTCCGTAAAAAATTCATATGCCGTGTCGATTTTAAAGTGACCGGTTTCAAGAATGAGTGCATCACATCCGTCAGCTACCACTTCATCTAGGTCTCGGTAAGAGCCAACATCCCCCGAATATACAATGCTTTTTCCTTCTGCTTCAATACAATAAGAATAGGAAAGCCAGCCTGCAGAGTCGGTTTTGGGGAGATGGTGATTATGATAAGCGGTTACCTTAACATTTCCATCATCAAACAATACACCATCCCCTACTGGATGAGCGCAAATCGCAAAACTTGCGGAAAAACCGCCTTCTGTATTCTTAAGAATTTTCCAAACGCCCTCCCAGGTTTCCAGGTTGGGAATATATAGGTCAATATCACCAAAATACGGCGTTTTCTTTGTCCGATTGCTAATTTTACGAATATTCCAAAACAGATTTCCCAAACCACCGACATGATCCATATGTGTATGGGAAATAATGACTTTATGAACTGCTAACAAATCAACACCTAAATTATGTGCGGTATATGAGCAACCCTCTCCGGCATCGAACCAATATATCTTCTGATTGCTCTCAATGCAAAAAGACATATGCTTTCTTGTCGGCATAGGCTCTGTGCCGGAGCAGGTTCCTAAAAAAATAATTTTCACATGATTCACCCCAAATTCTGTCAGATAGTGGAAGAAAAGCTGGTCTACATTCTGTTTTACTGTTTGACCACCTGATAATATTTTGTTGTTTTTGTTTTACCGTCTGCCTCTAAAACGGTAACATAAAATCTGTTGCAGTTACGCACCGTGATTTTGCCTGTAGTCGGCATTTCCTTGCTTCCAATATATATTGTTGCACCTGTGCCGATGCCGGCAGTATAGTTAATAACGCCGCTGTCTGCCGGTACATACAAAATGCTCTCCTCACCCTCTGAAACAGTAAACACCTGTGTTCCGTTTGAAAAGCTCATCAGAGCATCTTTCGGGTTTCTCTGTAATAAGTATGTTTTTTCGGTGGTAAAGCGACCATCCTGGGATACAAGCGTGAGGTCAAGCTGATTGATGCCTTCAATATTGAATGTGCCACTTTCGGAAACCTCTACTCCGTTGATATAAAGCGTTGCATAATCGCTCATATAGGCTCTGTAGTCCATTTCTGTAGCGTTGTCATCAATCATAATGGTCGGCATCTCACTTTCAGAGTCTAAAACGCAGTAATTTGCCGCTGCAAAGTTACGAAGGTCTGCATGGGAGGATTCGTAATCAGCTTGCGCATATTCAAAAACCTCAGTTTCGTATCCATCCAGTTCAATTTCAAACCAGCCATCTTGATCTGCTGTATATGCTACATCAGAATACATGCCCGTAATTGTTGTAACGCCGTCAAGATATACTTTTGCGCTTTTAACGGAGTTTTCATTATTAGCGGTAAACAGATAAGATTTTCCGTCATAGTGCCTTGCCATAGTGTTAAGCCAATCACCACCGTCCTGTACCTCATAATAAGGTGCAGGGTCTATAGACATAATAATCGGCTCAATTTCCTTTATTTCACGGAAAACATCCTCGTATTCTGCCCATGCTTCTGCGCCGGTTTTGCCCTCAATGCCAGGGCCGTTTTCTATAAGTTCCGGATAATAATACATATCAAACATGCACGCCCCGGCTATAATAGCCTGAAAGCACATATTTTTAAATTCATTT
>JAZSJR010000101.1:0-6919 GCA_045534415.1 Clostridia bacterium | reverse complement strand
AAACGGAGCTTCTGCAGTAGCTGCAAGCTCTCGCCCGTTAATTTTAAATACCGCTTTCTTCAAATCGGTTACTGCATTTCCCTCTGCATCTGTCAATGCAACCTGCAGCTGATAGCCCAATTCATTGGCATATACTGTTTCACCCTCGCCGATGCCTGAAATAGCATAAGAGCTTTCTGCTGCCGTTAGCGTAATCGCCTCTGACGATACTGTTTCTCCATTTTTCCAAACCGAAACGCTGATGGAATGCTCTCCCTCAGAAAGAGAAACATTATCTAAAATAAACTCCCCGTCCGTTCCCCTGATAACCGTACCGGCAATCAATTCACCATTATCGTAAAATTTAACATTGCTCGCGCTTTCCGGCGGGAAAAGCACTTTTGCCGCCAGTTCTGCTCCCGTGGCTGGAACCACGGCACCATTTGCGGGATAGCTGACAGACGGAATCGGGGTTGTTCTGTCTGCAGGAGTTGCAACTGTCGAAAAAGTAAAGCTTTGCCCCGGAACTTTGTTTCCGACAGTATCGCAAAGGGTATTTTCGGGAACTTTAACAACATAGGTCTTCTCTATTTCCAAGTTTTCGTGCCCTCTGGGTACTAAATCAAGATAGCAGGCACCAATTTCATAGTCAAGTTCTACGATTTCATTTCCTGTTTGCATGGTAATGCCTGTTAATTTATCTTCCGTCAGATAATGTGCCAGCGGACGGTTAAAATGAATTCTGTAGGCTGACAAATCATAGCTTACATTCTGCTGTCCATTCGGAATTTCCGGTGTCGCTGTCATCGCCACGGTGGGTATGCTTCCGCTTTTGTCGGCTTTTATTATAACCGTAATTTTATCGGATTCATAAACGCCACCACCAATATAATGAATTCTGGCATAAACCTTATATTCACCGGCAGAGGGATTGTTCCACATTAAAATCTTTGACTCTTCCCCCGACAAAATTGTACCGGGCAACTTTGCATTGTTTGCGTAAAAATCAATATGGCTGATGGTTTTAGTTTCAGAATTATGGGAAACCTGCAAGGGAATAGAGGCACCCTCTGTAAACACCACGCCATCTGATAAGGTGGGAATGCTAACCTCTATTGGTTCCGCCGCAAAGGCTATTCCCTGCAAGCAACCAAAAAACACAATATACACCAAAAATAGCGAAAGCACTCTAAAAAACTTTTTCATCTTTGCTCCCAACCTTTGTTGCAAAAACCTTTCCGTATTCGTATGTAGCAAGCTCACCGAGCGCAAAGGATTACGCTCGGTTACGAATGCTTCGAAGGTCTGCCATCTAAAATATAACCATTTAATCCAATCTGTAAATTTTGTCACTAACAGGTGCCATATCCGTTAAATCCTGAAGCACAAATGCCTCAATATAAGCGTTTTCCGGAATGGGTTCGCCACCAAAAATTGTGCTTAAATCCACAGAAAGATTCACTGTGCCTGTTTGGTTTTCTTCGTAAATTAAGTGCTTCATTATGTTACCGACATAAACGGCGCAAACAACCGTACCGGTGCCGCTGATTTCGGTGCTAAAGCTAACCGATGCTGTATCAGGCGCAAGAGCCACTTGTTCAAACTCTGTTGCCAATACATCAATGCCGTTTGCCTTTGCCCCGGTTGAAACAGGATATTCTGTTGTTTCTGCTAAGCTGGCATCACCAACCCGGATATCTGAGGTTATACGCAAGGTATAATCAGCTCCAGCAATAAGCTTTTCGTTAATATAAAACTTGCCATCGACAAAAGAGGTTGCGCAGGGCTTTCCATCCGGACCAACGAGCAAGACGCCTCTTTTGACAGATGCTTCATCAATGGTGCCACTTGCACTGATTGCAATATATTCCGGATACTGGGAAATACCTGCAAAGGAGGTACCTGTTTGTGCCGGTACGCCATTGTCTTTTAGGGTAATCGTAAGCGTTGAAGGATCAACGCCTTCCGTCAGCTTATAAACGCCATATTCTAAAATACTGAAACTTGACGCCTCGTCAGCTATTGTCTGGCTGACGCTCAGCTTCAAGGTGACATTGGCTGATGTTGTCGATGCTGCAACCTCTCCCAGTTTTGCACCATTTACAAATAAAATGTTTTTTCCTGAAACGAGGTCTAACAGTACCGTAACATTATATTCTTTATCCTTTTCGTAGCTACCTTTTTCTTCACCGTCAACTAATATTTTTCCATTGGCATCAAAGGTCACAATTTGACTAAAGGATGTTTCCAATCTTTGCGTTATGCCATCAAAGGACAAAGTGCGCTCATTGTTATTATCAGAAAACTTAACAATCATATCAGCAACCGTTACCCTGCCACTGATAAGCTGGAAGGTTGTTCGGCTAGCTGTAGCCGTTCCGCTTTCAGTTTGCGTAATGGTCAAGCCGTTTTCATCCGTAGTCTTTTCTGCCGTACCATCTAACGACCACTTGGCTTTGTTAGCAAGGTCTGTTAAATCCTCTGTTAAAACAGCAGGATACGACTTGCCCATGTGCGATACATAAACAAACGCTTCTGTAACGGTGGTAAGGTCATCGTGCTTATAGGAGCTGTTATCATCCGTAGCTGTTAACTGGACTTTATAGTTCCACTTGGCATCCAAACCTTCCGTAAAGGTATGAACCATTGACTCATAATTCTCAGTAAAGACAACCGGCTCACCAATTTGCTCACCGCTGGGGTTAAATAAACGCAGCTCCGCATTTGTGATAGCGCCATCAACATCTGTAGCAGAAGCGCTAACAACAATACTGCCGCTTGCAACACCTAAGATTTTTCCGTTAATTTTCTCAGGAACAGTCAAGCTAACTTCCGGGTAACGTTCACTAAACACCTGCACGTAAACCGGTTCGCTCACTGTTGTTTCACCATTGTTGTCACAAGCAAGTGCTGTAATAGTGTAGGGTTCTAACCGTTCTGGTGCATTGGTCCAATCAAAGGTATAGAGATTATCTCCGGAGGATTCGGTCATATGGCTACCCTCTATCACTTCGCCATCTGCTAAAAATTCCACATAGCTAATGGCACCGGTACCGCCATTAACGTCAGACGTCGCAAGGGCATCCGTTGCAACTGCCGCAAGAGTGATGGTTTCGCCGTGGTCATACCGTTCATTAGCAGACAGGGTTACCTCAGGCTTTAGGTTGTCCGTTTCCTCACGGGTTGTAAACGAAAAGGGAGGATATTCGTTAAATTTACAACCGTAAGCATCCCGCACATCTGTAACTGAAACGGTATATACTGTACCAAGTGATAAATAATGAAGCGGCTTAATAACCAAATCATTTCCTTCAAAGGAAATCTCATAATCCACACCCCTAGTTAAGGTGTCGTCACCTGCTTGAATTGTTACACCGTTCTCGGAGGCGGATTTCGGTGCGCGACTACCCGTTATACGGATAGCCGCAATACGCTCACTAATCTTATCAGCTCCATCTTCAATACTGGAGCCGATAAGGTCACCCGGCAGAACCTCATCATAGGTTCTAAGCGCATAGTTATCAATATAGAGAGCTCCGCCATTAAATAACGGCGAAATACCATTTGTAACTAAATTCGATGTAGAAGCAAGCATTGTCGACGCTTGCGAGTAGCTCTTAAACTGAACACCATTTATAAAGGCGCTAATCCAGCCGTTCTGATAGTCACAAACAACGGTAATATGTGCCCATTCGTTAGCTGGGAGCGCAGTCATGATATAACCGGGGGTGGATTGATTTGAAGCTCTGAATTCGCGTGAGGGCATATCGGCAAAAGATACACCTTCCGCCGTTTTCTTTACATCATAGTCGATATAAAAAAGCTTCGTATCACCCAATTGCATTTCATTTGTCTTAACATCCGGTTGCAACCAAGCTGTTGAGATGCCATTTCCATCACTGAGCTTCAGTGCACCATCTTCAATAGTTTCACCACGGGAAATTACGCCGTTAAAGGTAGGGGTATTGCTTTCATCCAGTATGCCAGAATTATAGTTAACCGTTCGTGAATCGTGACTTATACCAATAACACCCTCAAAGTTAATGGTTTTGACCTCAGGGTCGCCGCCGGCGCTCTTGTTAATGGTAGCGGTCAGCGTATGCTGACCTGCATGCTCGCCGCCTAAAACAAATTCATAGGGAAATTCACTGTCCGTAGCAACCACGTTGCCATCAATGACAAATTCAACGGAGTCGATGCCGGTTGCCGTTGGTTCTAAAGTGAAATTAACCGCATTAGTTAAGTGACCGGCTACAGACATTTTTGTTGATGCCTGATTGCTGTCAACAATCGTTACCTTATGCTGAAATGGGGTGTAGCCTTCTACTCTTGTGGTGTAGTATTCTACCTGGGGATTTAAGATGATTCTCTCACCATCCTGCACACCCAAAACAGCGTAGGCGTCTGCCGCCGACACCGGCAAAACCGGTGTCAGAGACAAGAGCAAGGCAATGGTTATTACCCAAGATAATAGTTTTTTCATTCAACATCACCTGTCTTTCACTTTGTAAATGCACAGAGTTCTGAAGCACTAGTCCAATTAGTACCGCCTTCATTTCCTAGGAGCTGCACACGAATATAACGTGCATTAACATCAACCACATAGCTTTCATGTTCTGACGTTGTTCCGGAACAATTACCTCTATAACATTCCGTAAAGTTCACGCCGTCCGTCGAGTAGTAAATAGCAAAATACTCTTTACGGAACCATCCGTCATAGAAAGCAATTTTGACATCATGAACCTCTTTCACGCTACCAAAATCTAAGGTAACCGCACCTTCGTTATCATCGGTAGCAAGCTTCGTTGATAATAAGCCGTCAAACAGATTCTTCGTTATATTGGCAGGCTCCGGCTCACTAGGTGCTGTATAGCCAACAATAGGAATTTGCTTGTCATTTAAAAAGGTGGTTGTGTCATTTAAGGGCGTGATAACAAAGGTATATTTACCAATAACCTCGCCATCCTTTTTAAGGAGTGCTACCGTCGTACCGGGAGAGACGGTTGCTTCACGCATTTCCACCTCATACTCATCACTCATAACCTGAATTTTAGGAATGGGTGTTTTTTCTGTCATCACATTGATGTCGTAGGTATATACATCCGGCTTAAAGTTTGCAAGTGGTTCACCGTCAACCGTAACACCACTTGCCTCTGCACGTTCTGTGCTTTCAAACTTCCATCGCTCCATGGGGATATACGTTGGCATAACAGAAGGAACTGTTTCCCCTTCGGCAAGGGGTGCAAAGGCAACGGAAACCTTAAATCTTGTTGTATCCTTCTGCTGAACAATCAGCTTATACCACGGAATCGAACAATCGTTAAGTCGATTGTTTTCCGAATCGAGGGAGTTTTGCCAGGTGGGGATATCATAGTAGCCCTCTAAAGGCTCTGCCTTCATTTTGACAAGCTTATGATCATCCTCAGAAATAATTCCCATCCAGATACGTTTACCGCTCTTAGCAATCTCGTCACCCCGCATATATTGTTCCGTTAAAATAGCAGAACGACCGTCCTCACTTATCTCAATATCTGCTTGGGTATGCATAGACCACAAAAATTCAGAAGGTTCTTTGGCTGTAAAATCATCCTGAACAATCAGGTTGCCTGTAACCTTGTCAAGACGCATACCACGCAGCGCAATATCATAAACCTTGTTGGTCTCTGTCATATCAGCAATGGCATAGGATCCAACATCTGTAAATTCTTTTTTGACAATGGGTACAAATGAGGTGTATTCCATATCGAGGCCGTGTTTCATATTGGCGATAACAGTATTATGTCCCTCGCCCTTGTTACGATAATATACATCATAATAATCCGCCGCCACAAGATTTGAGGGAGTATAGTTAGAAATATAATAATCCTCTTTGGGAACATCAGCCGCCCAACGAACGCCTAACATATCAAATTGGAAGGAACCGCTATCCACATGGGTATGTGGTCCGACTGTGTATCCGCCATGCAAAACTGCCTGTGTATCACCCTCGGCACGACCGCTGCGCATCACGGCATTTTCCCAGCCAACCCAATAGTTATCTTCGGGCAAATCATTGACGTTAAAAGCGCCGGTGCCTCCTATTTCATCATCCCAAACCCAGTTTTCTATTGAGTTTAAACCAGAGGCGTTAGGTTTATAGTAGGCTGCCATTTTCATATCATTAAATTGACGGGCGTGGAACATTAAATAGGAAGTACTCCATCCGGCAATATAGTCATCACCGAAAGGAAATGAACCCTTTGCCCCGGACATACCGCTGACAAAATATGCCGTTTTATCAATTCCGCGAGCATCAAGCAGGCCATAATCATCTTCTAGGCAAGTGAGCGCTGCGTTCATTGCCATTGGAATATCCTCAACAGAATAGCTCCAATAGCCGGAACCCTCTTCCCATGAACCATCATTTTTAAATGCATAGAATGCATGCTGAAGGGTATCAAGAACGCTGGAAATCAGCTGAGAGCAAAGCTCCGGATATTTATCCAGGAGTGCCATTGCACAACCCATAACACCGCCACCATCAATAAACGCTGTGTTGGTGTAAGCATAAGACCACATAACCCAGTTGGTATGATGCTGGTATTGATAGGAGCCAATAGCCGGAACAAGTACGAGGCGATAAATTTCGTCCTCAATAATTGCCCGCTCCTCTTCTGTCCAGTCATCATAGAGCCAGTCATAGGCTGCATATAAGCCATAAGCCGGACGACCAACGTTTAAGTTATTGGTAATCGGGAAAAGGTCCGGAAAAACCTCAGGGTCTTTCATGGCTTCAATCTGCAACCATAAATAATCCTTATATTTTTTATCGCCTGTGATTTTATAGGCAAAGGAGCAGTACATGCCAATGTTTCGAATCTCCTCAATGCCGTAGAATGTAGCATTGTTCTCCTTTAATTTATGCTGAACAATCCAGGGAGGCTTGCCGGTGTCAGGATCC
>JAZSJR010000197.1:0-5372 GCA_045534415.1 Clostridia bacterium | reverse complement strand
CAATTGGTCCTTACAAAGGTGGTTTGCGTTTCCATCCTTCCGTATATACCGGTATTATGAAGTTTTTGGGCTTTGAACAGACCTTTAAAAATAGCTTGACCGGTCTTCCTATCGGTGGCGGTAAAGGTGGTTCTGACTTTGACCCGAGAGGTAAGAGTGATGCTGAAATTATGAGATTCTGTCAGGCATTTATGACAGAACTTTACAGACATATCGGTCCGGATGTGGACGTTCCTGCCGGTGATATTGGTGTTGGCGGCAGAGAGATTGGTTATCTCTATGGTCAGTATAAGAGAATTAAGGGATGTTGGGAGAACGGTGTTCTGACCGGTAAAGGTATGGAATACGGCGGTTCTATCATCCGTCCTGAAGCAACAGGTTTTGGTGCTTCTTACTATGCAAACGAAGTGCTGAAGCACGAGGGCGATTCTTTCAGTGGCAAAACAGTTGCAGTTTCCGGTTTTGGTAATGTTGCTTGGGGTGTTTGCCAGAAGGTAACCGAACTGGGTGGTAAGGTTGTTACCATTTCTGGTCCTGACGGTTATGTTTACGATCCCGATGGCGTTGGCACTAAAGAAAAATGGGATTACCTGCTCCAGATGCGTAGCTCCGGTCGTGACCGTGCGCAGGATTATGCTGAAAAGTTTGGCTGTCAGTTCTTTGCAAAGCAGAAACCCTGGGGTGTTAAAGTAGATATCTGTATGCCTTGTGCAACACAGAACGAAATCGGCATTGCTGAAGCTGAGCAGATTATTGCTAATGGCACTAAGTACTATATTGAAGTTGCCAATATGCCTACTACAAACGAAGCAATGGCACTTTTGAGAAGCAAAGGTCTGGTTGTTGGTCCTTCTAAAGCAGTTAATGCCGGCGGCGTAGCAGTTTCTGCACTGGAAATGGCGCAGAACTCTATGAGATATAGCTGGAGTGCAGAAGAAGTTGACAAGAAACTCAAGGATATTATGGTAAATATTCATAAGGTTTCTGTAGAAGCTGCAGAAGAATACGGCTTAGGCTATGACCTGGTTTCCGGTGCTAACATTGCAGGCTTTAAAAAGGTTGCAAACGCTATGATGGCACAGGGTATTGTATAAGAAATACATAGTTTATTATAAAAAAGTCTGTTTTTTAAACAGACTTTTTTTATTTTATTTAACAGGTGTTATAAAGAGAGGCGATATTGACAGTTTTTGCGGCGAGGGGTATAATTGAGATATGAATGGTTGCGAGAATGATGAATGCTATCAGCGAATTTGCTGCAAAGCTTGATACGATTGCTGATTGCATCTTTGTGCTGGCAACTATTTCTGCAATTCAAGAATATGTGGTTATAAGAACGGGAGAATAAATTTTTTGTTCTAATTTGACAGGAGTCTAAATCATGAAATGTTAAATTTTACATAAAAAAGGGGATTTATTATGAAATTTACAACTTGGCTTATCATTGCTGTTGCTATAATAGTGCCTGTGGGGACGTTTATTTTTCATCACAAGGACTAATCAGCGTGGAGCAGCCGTTATAGCATGTTTCATTTGAACGGAGAATGGATATGAAAAAGAGAATATTAGTATGCATCGTAGGGATTCTTTTACTCTCTTTGGTAGCCTGTCAAGGTGGCAGAAAATCGGATGTGGAGCATACGATAGGATTTTATAGCCTGTTTGGTGAAACGGTGGAAATGGTTACAAACAATATAGATTTTGGAAACGCTCAGGGCGTTACCAAAGGGAACGAAACTATCTATACATTTGATTGTGAAAACAACGATGAGGGCTTTGTAAAGAAAGAATTGTTTTTTTACAATGATGTGTTGATGGCTGAAAAAACATATTTTGCAGATGTTGAACGTGCCTATTATTTTGCTAAACAATATAGAAAGAATTTTGCAGCTAACTACGGAGAAAAAGATACATATCCTGAAGTACACAAGCCAAATACCGGTTTTTTGGATGATATCAGCAGTGTGGAATCTCTGCAGGAACAATGGGTTTACTATGAGGATTATGCCGTGACGGTCAGTGACAAAAAAACAGATGTGCCGTGGCTTAGTAGTGCAAAAGCCAAAAACATGCTGGGCAACAGGCAATATTCCCGCATTGATATGCGGCTGGAGCTTGGCAATGATAGCTCTGAATCTGCTTCTGTGAGTGTGAAGTATATTGTTCTTCCTTAGGGAGATTATATAAAATTTTATAAAAAGGAGATACATACGATGAATACTGAAAAAATTATGGACTTTTTATTTGAACTGCTGACATCCTTGGGTCTTAAGATTCTGGCAGCGTTGCTGGTATTGTTTGTCGGTGTTAAGATTATTAAATTCTTGAAAAAATGGGTTAAAAACTCGCCCAAGCTTGAAAAAATTGATATGGGTTTACGAACATTTCTCAGCAGCTTTTTGGGGATTGCCCTCTATGCTATTTTATTTATTTCCATTGCAATGATACTTGGCATACCCACAACCTCTTTTATAACCGCACTTGCTTCCTGCGGTGTGGCAATTGGTCTTGCTCTGCAGGGTGCTTTGGGTAACCTTGCCGGGGGCATTATGATTCTTCTGTTTAAACCCTTTAAGATTGGTGACTACATCACCACACCCACAACCTCGGGTACTGTTTCAAACATCTCTATTATGTATACCGTGTTGACGACACCTGACAATAAAATTATCACCATCCCTAACGGCACTCTTACCAATTCTGTCATTGAAAATTATTCTGCATCTGATGAGCGCAGGGTAGATCTTGTTTTTACAACGGGATATGATTCTAATATGGACACAGTAAAAGGCATTTTGCTGGATGCGGCAAACGGTCATGACAAAGTATTGAAAGACCCGGAACCCTTTGCACGGCTGACAAAGCACGGTGACAGTGCGTTGGAATTTACCCTGCGTGCTTGGTGTAAATCTGCAGACTATTGGGATGTTCATTTCGATTTGCTGGAAACCGTGAAACAAGAGTTTGATGCTCATAACATTTCCATTCCTTATCCTCAGATGGATATCCACGTTGACCATCTGCAGTAACTTTTATCTTGGGCTGATGTAAGAAAGGTTGATTAGATGAAAAGAGTATGGATTCCTGTTCTTGTGCTGTTTGCCTGCATCGTTATGGGAATTGTAGATGCGGTGATTCAGCCGGGGTATATTGCAAAATCGGGTATTAAGATACTGCTGTTTTTGCTGATACCGGTTTTGTATAGCTTGCTTAAAAAAAATTATGACGTATTTAAAGTGTTCAAGGCAGATAAAAAGGGGATTCTCTTTGCTTTGTACCTAGGTGTTATTATCTATACTGTGATTTTAGGGGGATACTTTGCTCTGAGAAATGTTTTTGATTTTTCTGCACTGACAAGTAACCTAAACGAAACCACCGGCGTGAACAAGTCAAATTTTTTGTGGGTTGCTTTATACATATCCTTTGTCAATTCCCTGTTGGAGGAATTTTTCTTCCGTGGCTTTGCATTTTTAAAGTTAAAAACCATTCTTTCAAAGCGGTTTGCCTACATTTTCAGTAGCCTTGCGTTTTCGCTGTATCACATTGCTATGATGATTGGTTGGTTCGGTATTCCGGTGATTTTAATATCTCTGGCAGGACTGTTTGTGGGAGGTATGATCTTTAATCGGTTTGATGATGGAAAAAACAGCATTTACTTATCATGGCTAGTCCATATGTTTGCAAATTTCTCTATCAATACTATAGGGTTTATTTTGTTTATGGGTTGATGTATGTTTTTGAGATAAGGAGAATTGAGTCATGTCAGATTTTAAAACGGAATTGCACTGTCATACCAAGGTGAGCAGCATTTGTGGTAAGGTAACGGCAGAGGATGCTGCCAGAAGGCGGTATCGTTACACAAACAGAGATTACGGATGGAGAGGCACTTTTATCTGTTTTGAAAAATGAAGCTTATGAGTTTTTTTGCCTGATTAAGTTGCGGTCAAAAAAACAATATATAAGACGTAATATATGAAAAGTATAATGATATCAAAAAAACACCCTCCGGCATATGGGAGGGTGTTTATGCTTTTTACAGGTTGTAGTATAAATCAAATTCTGCAGGGTGGGGGATAGCTGCCAGTTTGCGGCATTCTTCACGCTTGGTTTTAATAAAGTTTTCAAGCAGGCTTTCGGGGAATACGCCACCGGCGGTGAGGTAATCGTGGTCAGCCTCTAAAGCATCCAGCGCCTGCTCTAAAGAGGTGGGCAAGTGCTTCAGTTTTGCTTTTTCTTCATCGCTTAAGTGGAAGAGGTTCATGTCATAAGGACCCCAACCGTTTGCGTGGGGATCAATCTTGTTCTTAATGCCGTCAATACCTGCCATTAAAATAGCTGCATAGCAGAAATAAGGGTTACAGGTTGCATCAGGATTACGAAGCTCAAAACGGCGTAATTCCGGCGCTTTTGCATAGGCAGGAATACGGATAACCGCACTGCGGTTTGAGGTTGCATAACCGACCGTAACAGGTGCTTCAAAACCGGGCACCAAACGTTTAAAGGAGTTGGTGCTGGGGTTAGTGAGTGCACACAGAGAAGCAATATGTTTTAAAAGACCGCCCATGAAGTAATGTGCTTCTTCACTTAAGTTAGCATAGCCGCCATCTTTGGAGAATACAGGCTGACCATCTTTTAAGAGAAGCATGTGAACGTGCATACCGTTACCTGCTTCACCCATAACCGGCTTCGGCATAAAGGTTGCAGACATACCGTATTTTTTAGCGGTGTTATGGATGATGTATTTAATCATCATGGTTGCGTCAGCCATTTCTGACATTTTGCCCAACTCAGGCTCAATTTCAAACTGACCGGCAGCACCAACTTCGGGGTGGTGGTAGTTCAGCTTGATGCCTGCATCGTCAATGAGCATACACATTTCGCTACGTGCTTCATAAGATACATCATAGGGTTTTGCAATGTGATAATTCTTTTGCTTAGGAACAACACAGCCTGTGCCTTCTGTTGCTGTGTTCCAGTGTGCCTGTTGTGCGTCTAATGATACACCAATGGAATCAGGCTTAACATCCCAGCCGATTTCGTCAAACAGATAGAACTCAAACTCAGGCAAAATCAGCATTGTATCTGCAATGCCGCTGTCTTTTAAATACTGCTCAGCCGCCAGTACAATGTTACGGGGATACTGAGCAAGGGGGCGGTTTTCCGGATTATCAATAATCATTGCGTTACCGGTCATAGACAGAGTCGGAATCTGACAGAAGGGGTCAATGGTTGCAGTATCCGGGTCGGGGATGAATACCATATCACTTTTTTCAACCACAGCGTAGCCGTAGTTTGAAGTGTATAAGCCGATACCGTTTTTCATGGTTTTTTCAGAAAAATTCTTTGCCGGAATGGTTACATGACGGAACTGA
>JAZSJR010000011.1:0-2943 GCA_045534415.1 Clostridia bacterium | reverse complement strand
CTTGGCCCCCGACTTTACACCCTGAGGAGCTTGACCGCCAGCCTGTTCCTTTGGTACATTGTTTTCTGATGCCTCACTGTTCTTTTGTGCATCATCAGCTTGCATTCCGGCAGGCTTTTTCTCGTTCTGTGGCATTTCACCGGATTGTGGTCTTGATGGCATATCTCCGCCCTGGGGAATTTCACCGGATTGGGGTCTTGATGGCATATCTCCGCCCTGGGGCATCTCGCCCGATTGCGGCCTTGTAGGCATCTCACCACTCTTTGGCATCTCGCCGGAACGTGGCATACTGCCCGGCTCAAAGGTCCGTCGCTCACCGCTCTGCTCTGGTGCAGCAATTTCCTCAGCGGATACTTTTGACTTAGATACCTTTTTATCCTTTACATACACAATATTACCCCGGTTCACCGCTGTAACAGGAACACGAAGAACATTCTCGCGGGATTCCACAACAATCTCTGCACTGACATTCATACCGGGAATCAAACCATCAGGATTTTCTACAACAATCTTAATCGGGTAAGTGGTAACGCCGTTTTGTGTCGTACCAACAACGCTGACATAATCCACATGGCCTGTGTAAACTCTGTTTTCCAAAGCATCTGCCTTGACGCTGACCTTCTGCCCCACCTTGACCTTACTGATGTCCAGCTCATCAACGCTCATTTCAAAAATAATAGTAGACATATCGGCAATCACAGCCATAACTACAGATGCGTTGGAATTATCTAACGTATCCCCCGCCTTGGAGGTTTTCTTAAGCACTGTGCCGGAAATAGGTGCGGTAATCTGATAATTTTCCAACTGTTTATGATAGTTTTCAATAGAAAGCTGAGAATCACGCAAAGAAATCTGACTGTTTAAGCGGGTACTGTCGGCATTGGATGATTTTAAAACCGCCACCGTCTGTCCGGCAGTAACATGGTCACCGGTACCGCAATACACAGACACCACCTCACCGGAAGTTTCTGCTGTTATAGTAGTTGCAAGGCTATACTCAAAGGTTCCAGGGCCGTTGCAGGCAACATCCCCGATAATTGCGGTTGCCATATCACCGGGTTTAATTGCCCCCGGATTCTGCACCTCAATCTCCACGGTTTTCACCCGCGCACCCTCAGCAGAAATTAAACTGCCGCTTGATACACGCCGAACTGTGCCGGTTAGGTTATAAAAAGAACTGGTAAGCATAACCTGTGCACTTGCTCCGGGGTAAATATTTTCTGCATCAACCTCATTAAAAGGAAGCTCTAAAAGCATAACATCCTGATTCACAAGGTCTGCAATCTTTGTACCGTTATTCACCATATCTCCTACTTTTACATAGGCCTCGGTAATGGTGCCACCGTATGTAGTCCGCACATTTTGCTTATCCAAATCTTCCATAGTTTGATTATAGGAAAGCTGACTTTTCTGCAGATTGAGTTCTGCTTTTTCTAAAGAGTTTTCCAAATCGCTGGCATCAATCTGATATAGCAAATCGCCCTTTTCAACCATATCACCTTCCTCAAAGGTATCCAGCAAAATTTCACCCTTTACCAAGGAGGTAACAGAATATTCATCAATCGGGGCAATGGTTCCCGTTCCGCTGATGACCACGGAGATGTTTCCCCTTTGAACCATAGCAGTACGAATACCGGTTTTTGTGCCTCCTTTGGGCAAAATCAAACTAATTATCAGAACTAAAACCAATAAAAGCGCTATAGCAGAAACAATAATTTTCTTCCGTTTTGATAAACCTTTAAAGGTTTGAATGGCTGCCCGAGGCAATTTTTTCAGGGAACTCCCTCCCTTTACAATCTTTTCTTTAACAACATCAAGTGCCAATGTTAATACCTCCTCAAATTTGCAAAAAACAAAATTCTATCGCCACAATAACACCAAAGTGGTTAATTGCAGGTTAAATTCCCTCATATTAGTCTTTTTAATTGTATCAAAAAATTACAAAGAATGTATGAACGAACTGTAAATTGTAATAAAAATAGCTGGTTTTATCCCTTTAGAAAAAATTTTTTAAAGAAATTTAAAATTTTGTTTGACAAATGGTTTTTTTTGTTGTATAATAAATGAGTCTTAACGGAGTGTGGCGCAGTTTGGTAGCGCGCTTGACTGGGGGTCAAGAGGTCGCAGGTTCAAATCCTGTCACCCCGACCACGTCGAAGCAAAGTTCGCTTTGGTTCGACTTTTTTTATGCAAAAAAGTCATTCGTCCGCTTTCTTGCTTCTCCTTTTTCCCAAAAAGCTTTTGGCTTTTCGGGAGCCCTGCACCTTCGATGCTTTTCGAGTTATACCGCAAGGTATGGCTCGTTTTTTTATTTGGTATGCGTTTTTGAGCCAAGACCTCTTGACCCTTGCCCAGAAATCGACAAACCTTGACAAGCTACAGTGTCGGTGTTATAATAACAAATGGTAATAAAACAAAAATTTTTAGGAGGCTTTTAAGAATGAAAAAAATGAAAAAACTTTTATCCATCTTACTTGCACTTGTTATGGCGCTGTCTTTAGTTGCTTGCTCTTCTAAGGCTAAAGAGGAGGACGTAGAAGGTAAAGAAAAGACCGAAGCTACTGACAAAGAGAAAGTAAAAGATGACAAAACTGCTGCTACTGAAGTTGCAAATGCTTTTATGAATGCTATGGTTTCCATGGATTTTAAAACTTTAGCTAATTACGTTACAAACGAAGAGGACATTCCTGAAGAATTGATGGAGGATCCCCTTGCTGCCGTAAAAGAAATGGTGTTTAGCGATATGCCTGCAGAATTTTCCAATTACGCTGATGACTTCGAGGGCTTTATGAATGACTTCTATAATAAGGTGTTGGGTAAAATGTCTTACGAAATCAAGGAAGTTAATAAAGATGATGATGCTTATATTGCAACAGTTGAGATTACAACTCCCGTTATGGATTCTGTTTCCTTCGAAGACCTCTTCGACGAAGATGCGGAACT
>JAZSJR010000017.1:0-9096 GCA_045534415.1 Clostridia bacterium | reverse complement strand
GGGGGTATTGTAATGTTAAATTGAATACCAAGTGTAAAAAAGCTAGAAATTAAAGACGGATTTTTAGATAGTCCTGCGATATGCTATCATGATTTGCAGTGTGATGAGCGTGTGCTTGTCGCCCTTACAAGGTTGCCTTATGATGCGTCCGGTGCAGAGCTTACAATCAACATCAGTGGTAATGGCGGAGAGGGATACGAGCTTACAATTGATGCATCTCAAATAGCTATTTGCGCAGATAGTGCCGCCGGAGCCTTTTATGCTGTTCAAACTCTGCGGCAAATTTTTACACATGACCAAATACCCTGCCTTTACATTCAGGATAAGCCTGATTTTCCCTACCGTGGTTTTTATCACGATGTAACCCGGGGAAAGATCCCCACAGTGGAAACCATTAAAGCATTGATTGATACTATGGCTTATTATAAGCTTAATTCCCTGCAGCTTTATGTTGAGCATACCTTTCCTTTTGAAGAATACAAAGCCATCAATGAACAATTTGGTTATTTAACAAGTGATGATATAAAAGAGATAGGTGCTTACTGTAAGCAGAATTTTATTGAGTTTATCCCATCCCTTTCTACCTTTGGCCACTTGTTTGAGCTTTTGAATCAGGAAGAGTATAAGCATTTACGGGTACTTAAGGACTATGAAAGCGAAAACTTCTGGAGTTCAAGAATGCGGCGTCATACCATTGACCCTTTGCAGCCTGAAAGCCTTTCGATTATTAAACATATGATTGACCAGTATGCGGAGCATTTTGAAAGTGATTATTTCAATATTTGCTGTGATGAAACCTTTGATCTCCGTGAATATGAGAAAGAGGGCAAGGATGTTGGCAAAATTTATGTCGATTTTGTAAAGCAGATTATTGACTATGTTAAAAGCAAAGGCAAAAAGGTTATGATGTGGGCAGATATTCTGTTGAAATACCCTAGAACAATTGCTGATTTATCGGATGATATTATCTTTTTGAACTGGGATTATGATGCGTTCCCTGATGAAGGGAAAATTACTCGATTTGCTGAATCCGGTAGAAGGCAAATCGTTTGCCCCGGAACCTGGAGCTGGAGCAGACTATGCGAAAATATTGATGTTGAAGAAAAAAACATTTCGCTGATGGCAGAGTATGGCTACCTGCACGGTGCAGTTGGTGTGCTTAACACAAACTGGGGTGATTGGGGTAACCCCTGCAGTTTAGAGCTGGCTATGTATGGTTTGGTGCTTGGCGCAGAAAAGTCCTGGTCGTTTTCTGCTAAGGGAAATGACACATTCTATGCCCGCGTCAACCACCTTTTGTATCAAAATGAAAAGGGGATACAGTCCCTTAAAAAGCTATGTGATATACATAAATGTGTGGATTGGGACAGATTCTGCCTGAATTACTTTAATTACCGTTATAACGATAATCAGGAGCCACGTGGTGATGTTATCTCTGATTTTGGTTTTGTGCAGAGTGCATATCAATCCTTTTGCAAAAATTTAGAAAAGGAAACATCGATTTTGGATGAATACCGTCAGGAAATGTTGATTGCTGCTGAGGGACTTTGTGTGATAGCAGAGCTTGACCAAAAAATCCTTGGAAAAGAATGCGTTCGCTTAACTGATACGCATCAATGGCTCTGTCGATATAAAGATAAATGGCTACAGAAAAATCTGCCCAGTGAACTGTATCGAATTGTAGAAATGTTTACATATATTAAAGAACATTGAGTGTATAACTCTGCTTACACTTGCAGAGGTGCGTTTTTGTCTGTCACAGCAGACCCTGCACGTGAGTTTGCATAAATCTTAATAAAGATGCCATAAATGTTCTAGAAAAAGAACAAAACTAAAAAGAAGTAGGAAGCAAAAGGGTGTTTCCTGCTTCTTTTTTTCATGGATAAAGCGGCTCTATGTGTTGACAAAAACCTAGAATTAGAGTACAATTGCAGTATGTGATATAAGGAGTGGTATCTGTGGATTTTACGGCTCTAAAAGACTTTATGAACCGCCTGACAGCCTGGCGGATGCCCGGTAACACGGCATCGGTGTATCTAAAGGGCAAGGAGGTTTTTCGTTATAGCTCTGGTTATGCCAATTTAGAAGAAAAAATCCCTATGACAGGGGATGAACTGTTAAACATTTATTCCTGTTCAAAAGCAGTAACAGTTACTGCAGCTTTGCAGCTTTATGAAAAGGGTTTCTTTCTTTTAGATGACCCGCTTTATGATTTTTTGCCTGAGTTTCGGCATATGTATGTTAAAGAGGCAGACGGCAGTGTGCGTGAGGCAAATGGCCCTATTACCATGCGTCACCTTTTCACAATGACCTCGGGCATTACTTATGATACCCAAACGTCAGCTTTTGATAAAGCACGAGAGTTGACCGATGGCAAAATGGATACCCTGACCCTGGTACGACAACTGGGGGATGAACCCTTGACCTTTGACCCCGGTGAGGATTGGCAATATGGCTTGAATCACGACATTTTAGCCGGTGTGGTTGAACTCATTTCCGGCAAGCGGTTTTCTCAATATATGCAGGATAATATTTTTGGTCCCCTGGATATTCAGGGTGCTACCTATCATAATGCCTCTGTTGTGGATAAAATGGCTGAACAATATCGATATGTAAACAGTACGGAAACCGACCTTGTCAAATTGCAAATGATGGCAGATGTCAGACAAGATGGTTACATTGAAAACATTGGCAAGAAGAATATTCTTGAGTTTGGTGACAATTATGATAGCGGCGGTGCGGGTATTACCGTTGCTGTGCCGGAAATTGCAAAATTCGGTAACGCTATGGCAAATGGTGGTGTGGGTACAACCGGTGAACGCATTGTGTCCCTTCAGACCATTGAACTTTTAAGAAGTAACCAACTGAATGAGAAGCAAAGACAGACTTTCTCAATTGGCAAAAACAGAGGTTGTGGCTATGGATTGGGCGTTAGAACCATGATGGAACGGTCTGAAAGCGGTTCCCTGGGCTCTGTGGGTGAGTTCGGCTGGGGCGGTGCTGCCGGCGGTAACGTAGTTATTGACCCGGAAACGGGACTGTCGGTATTTTACGCACACCATATGTTGAATCCGGCAGAGGAATACTATCAACCCAGACTCATTAATGTTTTACACGCATGTTTATAAAATTTTAATAATACAGGAGATGACAAATTATGATGACACCTTTTGAACCTTTTAGGTGTAAAGAATTTATTTTTGGCGAACGCCGTGCACGAATTTTTTATCCCAAGGGCGAGCCTAACGGCAAGATGGTTTTAAAAACCGAATATTTGGCAGCGTTTCCCTTTTTTGATGTTGCAATGCTAGAGCGTGGCTATTATCTGATTTTTATTGAGCATCAGAATCGCTGGGCATCAGATGATGAGATTGAAGTTATGGCAGAGTTTGTCCGCTATTGTGCAAAAGAGTTAAACGCATCCGAGCGTTGTATTTTTGAGGGCATGAGCTGTGGTGGTTTGCAGGCTGCAAAGCTGGCGGAAACTTATCCCGAACTGTGTGCGGTTATGTATTTAGATGCGCCGGTTTTAAACATTTTGAGTATGGCGGGTTTAGGTGAATGTAAGCACGAAGCAGTAGATCAGTTCTGGAGAGAAATTGTGGCAACTTATGATGTTGACCGTTCTTCCATCACCGCTTTCCGTGAAAGTCCCATTGACCATATGGATGTTTTGATTGAAAACAACATTCCTGTATATCTGCTTTACGGTAATGCAGATGATATTGTATTATTTGCAGAAAACGGTATGATTTTAGAAAAATTCTATAAAAAGCATGGTGGCACCATTAAGGTTGTTTCTAAATCTTGCATGGGTCATCATCCCCATTGCTTAGAAGACCCCACACCGATTATTGAGTTTGTTGAGCAATTCGTGTAATGCATCAACTTCAGGTTGGTTTTTCTTGGCAGAAAAATTCTTTCGTTGTCTTTATGGTTGAAACTGTTTGCAGTATAATAATATATATCTGATAACAAAAGAGGTAATATAATGAACGACTTTTGCCCTGAAAAAATATATGAACTCAGAAAGACTCATAAAATGTCTCAAAAGGTGCTGGCAAAGCGTCTGGGCATTACAGACCGTGCTGTTTCAAAGTGGGAAAACGGCTTGTCTCAGCCTTCCGGTCAGCATTTGGTCTATTTATCCAGAATATTTAATGTTCCCATTGAATACTTTCTGTCGGAGGATTGCGTACCCCAGGCAAAGAATGTTTCAGAGGGAATGGAATCCATTCGTGAGATCTATAAAATTGGTCGCGGACCATCAAGTTCCCATACCATTGGTCCGGAAAGAGCGTGCTTTATTTTTAAAGAACAGCATCCTGAAGCAGATAGCTTTCGGGCGGTGCTTTATGGGTCTTTAGCTAAAACTGGCAAGGGGCATGGAACGGATGTTGTTGTTCAAAAGACCTTTGCACCGATTCAGTGTGAAGTGGATTTTAACGTGATAGAAAAGAATTTGCCACATCCAAACACGTTAGACCTTTATGCGTATGCATCCGGAGAAGAAATTGGATGTGCCAGATTTTTAAGCGTTGGCGGCGGCAGCATTGAATGTGAGAAATTTTATGTAGAAAAGCCGAAGCAGGTGTATACGCACCATCGTTTTGATGATATTGTGGCATACTGCAAGGAGCATTCCGTCAGACTGTGGGAATATGTTTTAGAGAACGAAGATGATGAGATATTTGATTATATGCTGACAATCTGGCAGACTATGAAGGCATCTATTCAAAGAGGTCTCCGTGATGAAGGCGTTTTGCCGGGTGGTCTTGGTGTTCAGAAAAAGGCAAAAGCCCTCCTTGCCAGTCAGCACATTGATGAATCGGCAGAAACACGTGAAAACCGGATGGTTTGTGCCTATGCCTTTGCGGTTGGTGAACAAAATGCAGCCGGCGAAACTATTGTTACTGCACCAACCTGTGGTGCGGCAGGGGTTTTACCTGCAGTGCTTTATTATCAGCAACAAAAGCATAAGTTCAGTGATGAAAAAATAGTCCATGCACTTTTAACAGCGGGGATTATTGGCAACATTATTAAAACCAATGCGTCAATCTCCGGTGCGGAGTGCGGTTGTCAGGCGGAGGTTGGCAGTGCTTGTGCAATGGCAGCTGCAGCAATGGCTGAGCTGTTTGAACTCAGTGTTGAAAAAATTGAATATGCCGCTGAGATTGCCATCGAGCATCATTTAGGCCTGACCTGTGACCCGATTTGCGGACTTGTTCAGATCCCTTGCATTGAGCGTAATGCAGTTGCTGCCATGCGGGCGATTAATGCGGTGAGTTTAGCCAGCTTTTTGTGGAACTCACGAAAAATATCCTTTGACTGGGTGGTGAACACCATGAAAGAAACAGGCAAAGATATGCACATTGCTTATAAGGAAACTGCCGAAGGCGGACTTGCGAAAATAAAAATTGATAAATAGGTAAAATCCTAGGATATTACCTTAAATATCCCGGAATATTACCTTGATTTTTATCATAGGGTATGCTATACTAAAAAATAATAAATGGTCAGAATGTTGATATAATGATAAGCGTCCGATGTTGCATAGATGTCGGCCGCTTGTCGTTTTTTCAAACAGAATTGGAGGGAAAGCTATGAACAAGTGGTTACAGAAATTTTCTATCACTCCGAGAGTGCTAAAAGCGGATGCTTTGCAGACGGTGACCATTTGCGGTTTGGATGAATCTTAAACGTTTTATGATGATATTGATTACCTTGTGAAAATCACGCCGCTTAATGACGGATGGGACTATTTTGAAGATAAAGAATTTGTGATGCGTGGCAGAGATAATTCTGAAACCATCACCTGTCGCAGCCAAAACGGTGTTTTGAAAATTGAATACTTCTTTAAAGGTGAGGGAGAGTGTACCATTCACATTTCTCCGGGAAGTGATAAACATATTCCGGAAGACAACATCAAATATGGCTGGGTATGGCGTACCAATAGCTATATGAATGGTTTTGGCTTTGAGGTTTATTCCCTGAAAGAGGATTTGTATAAAAAAAGACCTTTTAAAGGCGATCTGCATGTTCATACCTGGCATTCTGATGGCACCATAGGCACAAAAACAGTTGTTGCCCAGTACAGACGGTTTGGTTTTGATTTTATGACCATATCTGACCACAACAAAATGCAGCCGTCGCTGGATGCAATCCGAGCATATAAAAACATTCCTGTGGCGATTAAAATTTTCCCCGGTGAAGAAGTGCATCCGGTACCCTCCGGCATCTTCCACGTGGTGAATGTCGGCGGTAAGGCAAGTGTGAATGAGCGTGCGCAAAAAGATTTTGCCAAAGCAGATGCCGAGGTAGAGGCTATTGCCAAGACGCTTACCGACATTGAAGACCCCCTGGCACGTAAAGAGGTAGCCTGGTTTTGGTGGATTCATGAAGCCATTCACGAAGCAAGTGGCATCTCTATTTTTGCACATCCGTATTGGACAGTGCTTAATTCATATGTTGTCCGCCAGCCGGTAACAGATGAGGTTATGCGCCGGAAACTGATGGATGTATTTGAGTTTTACGGTGGCAATCCCCATAAGATTAATAAACTGCAGGCACAGCTTTATTATCAGTATTGCAACAGCGAGAAAAAGGTTCCTGTGGTTGCTTCCAGCGATTCTCATTCGGCCTTTGCTCACGATGAGAATTTTGATGCTATGTGGACAATTGTTTTTGCAGAGAATGTGGAGAAAGTTCCCGAAAGCATTATGGCAAATAGCTCTGTTGCGGTGGATAATTTAGATCCTGCTAAGAAAAATGTTTACGGTGACCTCCGCCTGGTTAAATACACCTGGTTTTTGCTTGAGAATTATTACTTTATGCACGATGAACTCAGGGCAGGCCATTTTACGTCACGTTTTGGGTCCCGATGGACAGGAAGAACTGATTCGTTTGCTTGAAAAAGAGGTTACAAAATTTGATGAAACATTCTTTGGAAAATAAGAAGAAAAAACTGTTTTAAACAGTTAAGCTATTATTTTTAATGTAAAGGTAGGGTAAAAGAATGAATTTTCAGGATTTACTTTTACAAAATTTTAATTGGCAGACCTTGGAATATGTTCTAAGGGTGCTGATTGCCGGTCTTTGCGGTATGTTTGTGGGTATGGAGCGTAAAAACCGTGCTAAGGAAGCAGGAACAAGAACTCATTTTGTGGTGGCTTGCGGTGCGGCGCTGATTATGGTTATTTCTAAGTATGCATTTTTTGATGTGGTTGCAAGTGGTGATTTTGCAGGCGCAGATGTGCGCTTAGACCCATCCCGCGTGGCATCTACCATAGCAAGTGGCATTGGTTTTTTGGGCGCAGGTATGATTTACATTTACAGAAACAGCATTAAAGGTTTAACCACGGCGGCCGGCATTTGGACAACATCGGGCATTGGTATGGCAATTGGTTCCGGTCTTTATGTACTTGGTATCAGTACCACTGTTTTAGTTCTGCTGGCACAGTTTTTGCTGCATTTAAATTTTCATAAGGCAAAAAATACAAAGGTTAAAATCTTAACTGTTGAAGATGTGCAAGAAGACAATTACCAAAGCTATATGATGGAATACTTTAAGCAAAATGACATTACAGTGCAGGATATATCTGTTTCACGGAATGCTGAAACTGGGAACAGAAATTACACTTTTTATATTGATTTGCCGGAGAGTGTCAGTGAGGATGATACCATTACCTGTGCAGGGCATTCAAGCAGTATTAAAACTTAATTTTAATAAAAAAAGACTGCGGAATATAACCATATGCAGAATGGTTTTTCTGAGGGTAGCTTTGAAAGAAACCGTTATTTCTGGAAATATAGCTTTTTAACCTAAGATAAAGTTAAAAAAATATTATAAACAGCGGATAATAAAATGAGACAGCCATTATGAAATTCTTTCATTCTTATGATGAGCGGGCCAATGAAGACCTTTATGCCCGAAGCGGGTGACCAGATACCTTAAAGGATGCGGATGAACTCTCCATTGTTAAAGAAGAGTTAGGTAGTTGCGATTTAGAAAAAGTAGGCGAAAAGACCTATTGTGCAACTATCCTGGCAGCAGAATTTGTGATTTTAGAGTTTTAACGTAGGAAATAAGAATGAATATTTTAGCAGTTGGGGCACACCCTGACGATATTGAAATTTTTTGCGGCGGAACGCTGGCAAAATACGTAGCCCAGGGACATAAAATTTTTTGTTGCACTGCCACAAACGGCAACATTGGCTCTGCAATCCTGCCTAAGGATGAAATAGCGGCAATCCGTAAAAAGGAAGCAGCCAAAGCTGCATCTTTAGTGGGTGGTGAATATATTTGCCTTGATTACGATGATGAACTGTTTTATGAAGATGTGAATGTGCGTATCAATTTTATCAATATGGTGCGTCATTGCAGACCATTTTGAAACCAAAAAGCAAATGGTACTCTGTCACGAAAGTCAAAAACAATGGATGGCAGATAACTATGCAGGTTTTTCTCCTGACGATACATTTCTTGAAGATATGGTTATTACCGCAAAATACCGTGGTATGCAGTGCGGCGTGAAATATGCTGAAGCGTTTGTTCGTTGTAATGATGCATACAGAATGACACCTCACAGATTATTGCCATAGAATAAAAACAAAAAAGCTGTTGCAAAAAATTTGCAACAGCTTTTTTGTTTTTGAGAAACGTAAGGAATTTTTTTGTGAAAGTTTAATTTTTTTCATTTAAACATTGGGGTAGAGAGATACCTGTCCCCGGTGTCAGGGAGTAACACAACAATGTTTTTCCCCGAGTTTTCCGGTCGTTTTGCAAGCTCTATAGCGGCGTATAGGGCAGCACCGGATGAAATGCCAACCAAAATTCCTTCACTTTTTCCAATGTGTTTGCCAATGGAAAATGCATCCTCATCTTTTGCAGTGATAATCTCGTCATAGATTTTTGTGTTGAGCACTTCGGGGATGAATCCGGCACCAATGCCCTGAATGCCGTGAGTGCCTGAAACACCTGTTGATAACACAGCTGAGGAGGCAGGCTCAACGCCCACAATTTTTACATCAGGATTCTTTGATTTTAAAGGCGTATCGGAGCCAGGGCGGTCTGGGAGCCAAGGAGTAGGGCAGTAG